>WYEI01000197.1 GCA_009903905.1 Pyrobaculum sp.
AGCGCCGCACGGCATGTTAAACGGCGGGCCTGTTGTGGATTACTTCGCCCAGCTGGCCCCCGACGAGAGGAACAAGCTTGTCTTTGTGTCTTATCAAGCTGAGGGTACTCTGGGCAGGAGGGTCCTAAACGGGGAGCGGGAGTTCGTGGTGAGGAGCTTGGTGGGCGGCGAGATGAAGATCGGGATGCGCATGGAGGCGGTGTCTATACCAGGCTTCTCCGGCCACAGCGATAGAAGAGAGTTGATGAAGTATGTGGAGCATATAGAGCCTAAGCCTAAGAAAATTGTGCTGATACACGGGGAGCCCTCTAAAATCGTGAGCCTCGCCACCTCCATAGAGCTGAAGTATAAGATAACCACGGTCATCCCGAAGGTTGGCGAGAGAATTAGGGCATTGTGACTCTCACGAAGCGGGTCGCCACCTTGGGCCCTTCCACCGACTCCTTGCCGTTTGACGAGTTGACGCGACTACTCGACCTAGTCGACGGCGTACGCATCAACTTGGCTCATGCAAGCCCAGAGGAGGTTAGGGCGCGGATACACGCCGTGAGGACCTACGAAAGAGCTAGGGGGCGCGTCGTAGCCGTCCTCGTAGACTTGAAGGGCCCAAGCATACGGGTGGGAAAGACGCCTCCAGTTGCGGTGGAACCCGGAGACAGGGTGGTGTTTAGGCTGGGGGAGGAGGCCGACGGAAGCTATATACCTATACCAGCGAGGGCTTTTTTCCAAGTCGTAGAGCGTGGAGACGTCGTTTTGATGCTGGACGGGAAGCTGAGGCTTAAGGTGGAGGAGGCCGGGGTAGATGCGGTAGTTGCGGCGGCGGAGTCGAGCGGGGTTGTGACCAGCGGGAAGGCCGTGGTTGTGGAGGGGAAGGACTACGATGTGTCTCTCCCCGCTGACGAAGATGTTGCGGCTTTGAGAAACATTTCGCAGATGAGCCAAGAAGTGGACTACGTCTCCGTAAGCCTCGCCAGGGGCTGTAAAGATGTTGACAGCGTTAAGACCGTGCTGGGCGAGCTGGGGCTCGACGCTCAAGTCGCCGTTAAGATAGAGACTCGGAGGGCGGTGGACAACATAGAGGAGCTGGCCCAATGCGGAGATTACATCGTGGTGGCTAGAGGCGACTTGGGCCTGCACCACGGCCTAGACGGGTTGCCTCTGGCGCAGAGGAGGATCATATCAACCTCTCTGAAATACGGCAAGCCGGTCGCCGTGGCCACCCAGTTGCTGGACTCCATGCAGAACTCGCCCACCCCAACTAGGGCGGAGGTACACGACGTATTCGCCACCGCCTCTGCCGGGGTGGACAGTCTGTGGCTCACCAACGAAACGGCAAGCGGCAAATACCCGCTCGAGGCCGCTAGATGGCTGTCTAAGATCTTAGAGAGAGTGGAGTACAACGTAGCCCAGCTCCCGCCTCCTCAAAACACCCGAGACCGGTTCGCGAAGGGGCTTGTGGAGCTGGCAAACGACTTAGGCGCAGATATTCTGGTATACAGCATGACGGGCACTTTGGCGAGGAGAATAGCCAAGTTTAGGCCGTTGCGGGCGGTCTACGTGGGCACCCCTAGCGTGAAGGTGGCCCGCGTCTTGTCTCTGGTATGGGCTCTACAGCCAATGCACATACCGGCCGAGGGGTACGAAGACGGCTTGGAGAAGCTGATTGCAACCAGACAAACTGGGCCTTTCGTGGCGACTTACGGCATTAGAGGCGGGGTCCACCTTGTGAAGGTTAAGTTTTAGCTGTAAAAGATTATGCTGGCGTATCCAACTGTCTCATCTCTGTAGCCGCTGGTGTCGCCTGATGTTGCGTGTTTCAACAAAGCCACGTTGTTGTATCCAAGCTCCTTGGCGGCCGTTATAAGAGATGCTATGGGTCCTATTCCGCATATGGAGATGTCGAATTTAGACGCCGCCTCGAACAGCCCCGCCTCGTCCAGCTTCAGTATCTTGCTGATCGCTATGTCGTCCTTCCTCACGGTGACGTCGTGCGGCTCGTAGTGGTTGAAGTCGCTACTGGCTACTACATACGCCTTCTTCCCGTACTCCTTAATAGCCGCGGCGATGGCTCTTCCGAGCTCTCGAGACGTCGACAGCGTCTGCCTCCACATCACTATAGGCACGATCTTTACGTCTCCGAAGTAGTACTGTATAAACGGTATCTGGACCTCCACAGAATGTTCCTTAGAAAAGGCGTGGGGGTCATCCTCAAGCTCTTTGTAGCGGGACATTATCTTCTCGGCAAGTTCTCCGTCTATTTCCACGTGTCCCAGCGGGGTCTCCCACACGCCAGACTTCATTATGGCGACCGGCGCCCCGATTCCGTAGTGGTTAGGGCCCACCACCACAAAGACGTCAGGCTTCCCGAACCCCGCCAACGCCGAATATATCCACGTAGCCACGGGCCCGGAGTACATATACCCGGCGTGAGGCGCCACGCCCCCCAACACGTCGGCTCCAAGCTTGGGGAGTTGCAAAGCCTTGGCGCCTAATTCGTGCTTCACAGCCCAGTCCAGCTGTTGCAGAAGCTCCTCTCTGTCGGACTCGTAAAAATACCCAGCAACAGCCGGCTTTCTTACCCGCATCGCATCAGCCTTCAACGCAGTTATTAAGCATTTCCATCCCTACGCTTTAGGCGAGAAGACCGCGATAAAAAAGACTAGGTCTGCACCAGCCGCGTTTCGAACTCCTCCGGCGGCACTGGGAGGTCTTGGTCAGGCTTCAGCTCGCCTCTTTCTCTCAACACCTGCCGGGCTAGTATCCAGAAGATCAGCGCGAGGCTCTTCCTGCCTTTGTTGTTGCAGGGGATCATGAAGTCTATGTACTGATGCGGCGTGTCTGTGTCGACCAGCGCGACGACTGGGATGCCCATCTTGGCGGCCTCAGCAACCGCCTGCGCGTCTAGTCTCGGGTCCACCACAAAGAGGAGATCGGCCTCTTGGTAATGTGGAAGATTGGGGTTTGTCAACGTGCCCGGAATGAAGCGTCCAGTCAAGGACTTGCACCCCACGAATTTGCAGAACATCTGTACAGGCTTGAAGCCGTAGGGTCTTGTGGTGTGCACCAGTATCCGGTCAGGCTGATACCTCGCGATTAACTTGGCCGCGATTTTTAGACGCTCGTCGATCTTCTTTATGTCAAAAATCCTGAGCCCGTCAGGTCTCACGGCAAATATAAAGCCTCTGTCCTCTAGGTATTTATTAGATAACCGGGTCCCCAGCCTCACGCCGGCGCTTAGGTACTTCTCCAGCGGCACTAAATACTCATACTGCATCTCCTCTGACATACGAACTGCGCCAATAGTAGGGTTAATAAAGTTTTCAAGAAGGGAGGAGGGCTATCCTCAGCTTGGTCCCTCCCACCCTCACGACGGCTTGCCTACCCACGTTCTCCACCTTTACCAGACGCTCCCCTCCCCCCTCCACAAGATACGTCCCGTTGCTACTGCCCAGGTCCTCCACGACGACGCCGTTTGAAGTAACGATGAGGCGCAGGTGCCTTCTCGACACGGCGGGGTCCGGCACAATTACCTGGTTCTCCACGGCTCTGCCCACCGAGATTACGGCCCCCGGCGTGCCTACCTTGAACTCGAAACGCCTACCCACAAGGGATTCGACTGGGCTTTCAAGAACCTCAACGACCAAAGAAGCAGAGATGGATTCTTTAATCTGCGCCGTCTTCCTCGTGGTGGCTTCAGGCTTGTAGGCGCCGCAGACCTTGCACGTCAAAACATCGTCGCGGTTCTCTGTGCCGCATACAGGACATCTCCAAGGCATCACCCCCCGCCAACCGTCTTCCTTAAAAACGTAACTAGCTCGGCGGCTGTGGGTCTCTCTGCCGAGTCTAGGCGCAACATCTTGAGCAGTATTTCGTCAAGCCACGGGGGCACCTCGGCGTTGTAGGCGCTCGGCGGCGGGATTTGGTATCCGTTTTCCACAAAGACGTTGGGGTTTATGCCTGTGGCGGCTTCGTATATTACGCAGCCGAGCGAGTATATATCAGACGCAAAAGTCGCCATCCCCCTCTTCACCTCCGGCGCCGCGTAGGCAGGCGACATGTAGCTACTGCGCACGTACCCCCCGCTCACCACCTTCGCGATGCCCATATCGCCTATTTTCGCCGTCTTCCTGTCCCTGGTAAACATGATGTTTTCAGGTTTGATATCTAGGTGAACCACGTTGTGCCTGTGGATGTCGTAGAGGCCTTGGGCCAGCTGTCTAAACAGCTCCACCACCTGCCCCGCCGGCAACCTCCTGGCGGTTCTCAGCAGATCTCTAAGCGTGCCCCCCTCCATGTACTCCAGCAGAATATACGGCGGGTTTTTTAGATACTGAGCAACGTCTCTGTACCCAACCGCGGGCAGATAGACCTCGTAGGCCTTCACCACGTGGTCCGACTTTATCTCCAGGTATCTATTCATCTCTTGGCCAAATATGCGCAGTATACCCTCATCGCCGGCCAGCGGAGAGCCGTAGTCGTCCACGTAGCGTAGTATCTTCGCCGCGTAGACGGCCCTCCTCTGCCTCACCGCTAGGACGTAGCTAAACCCGCCAACCCCCAGGAGCTTGATTACCTTATATCTGCCGCCCAGCCAGGAATAGAGCCACCCCACGGGGGCTAGAGGCGAGAGGTACAACACCCTTTTATACGTCAGTACGTAGGTCAGGACAAACGCGGCAGTGGCAACAAGCCCCAGGGGGTCTCCAGCCGCTAGTAAATACGCCGCATTAAGCGCAGCTACAGACGCCGCAAACAAAGGCGATGCATCCACTAGGGCCAACACGCTACCTGCAACTATAGACACCGATATGGAAGGCGTCGACGATAGGACGGCCGCCGGCACCAGCAACCAATATGCACGATCTAGTCTAGGCGGCTTAAAAGTATATAGGTACATTAAAAACATGGACAAACCTGTAAACACGCCATCTACAATGTAGTATATATATATAAACCTTTCATCCAAGTAGTACTCTGTAAATAAGAAAATCTTGACTATAACTGCAATAACAAACATGATTATTATAACGTTTTTATATCTATCAAACAGCGCTCTGGAAGAAACCAGCGCCACCAACAAAGAATTCGCAAAAACCGCCACGTGGTACACAGAAAGAATTAACAGGAACGCGGCGAACACGGCCCACAACAAGGCTACGTAGTGTCTATAGAGCCGCCAGCCGAACACCGCGGCTAGAAGTGCCGGCGCCGCTGTCAACGTGTCCCACACCGGCAACTGAAAATCGCTGAAATAAAAATAGTATACGTTTAGTAGACGTAAACGGTTAATATATTTAATCTGCTATTCGAGAGGAGTCGGTGTTGTTTGACAGATACGGGAGGCCGTTCCTGAAAGTTCGGTACGTGGTCAACGACGAGTGCAACTACAACTGTGTCTTTTGCCACTTCGAGGGCCAATTTAGGCGACAAGGAGCTTACCTAACCGCGGAGGACTACGGATTCGTCTCGTCGGTTTTTGCCTATTTTGGCGTTGCCGACTTCAAAATAACGGGGGGCGAGCCGCTTCTGAGACGCGATATAGACCTAGTGGTGGCGAATATAGCGAAGGCCGGAGCCCCAGTCACGTTGACTACCAACGGCTACTTGCTGAGGAGGTGGGCGGAGAGGCTGAGCGCCGCTGGACTGCGTAGAGTAAACGTGTCGGTACACACCGTGGAGCCCGATAAGTACTCAAAAATCACAGGCGCCCAGCCCGGCTTCCTCAACGAGGTTCTACGCGGCCTCTTCAAAAGCAGGGAGCTTGGCATATCGATAAAGCTCAACGCTGTTGTGCTGAGAGAAGTGAACACAGACAGGAAAAGCGTTAAGGAACTCGTCAAGCTCGCCTCGTTGCTGGGGGCATCTCTGCAGTTCATAGAGCTCATGCCCAGCGGACAAGGCGCAGATGTGTTCAACCAGTTCTACGAGCCGGTGGAAACCGTCGCAAAAATCATCGCAGAGTTGGGGGGGAGGCCTGTTGGGCTCAGGAAAGAGCTCCACAACAGACCTGTGTTTATTCTAGGCGGCGTCTCCATAGAACTTATTAAAAACTACGGCAACCCGACCTTCTGCAACGGTTGCTCCACCATGAGGCTCACAAGCGACGGGAAGCTCAAGACGTGCATCTACGCAGAGCCCGCCGTGGACCTGTTGCCGCACATCAGGAACAGAGACGTCGAGGGGTTGCTGTACGCCGTTAGAAGCGCGTTAGCCCAGCGGGAGCCGCGGTTCAAGCTCTACTCCTCCT
>WYEI01000129.1 GCA_009903905.1 Pyrobaculum sp.
CAACTCACAAACCACAAAAACTTAAAAACGCGAGACAAAGAGACCCTGGCCCGTAGCTCAGCCTGGATGGAGCGGCGGAGGAGTGGTTCCGCGGGGGGCCGTTTTTTAGTTCACGCGTCTCGTCTTCTCCAGAGTTCTTACATAGTCGCCACGGTGTATGCCATCAGACCCTTTAGTTCTCTCACCCCTCCTCTGCTCTCGTGTCGGCCACCCGGCTTTGACTAATACAACAAAATATGTAAAACGCCTGAGAAAGAAGCAGTTTAAGAAAGCGGGAAAAGAATTTTACAAAGACTCTTGAGAACTAAGCCCACACGAGACGTAGATCCCCCCCAGAGGGGCTAGAGCATCCTCACGTATTCTCTCGCCGCCGCGGCGTAGGCCAGCAGTCCCTTGGGGCGGTGCACCTCTCTTACCTTACCCTCATATACTTCATATCTGCTGAAGGTCAGCTCCAGCCGCACCTCCCTCGCTACGCCGTTTTGGGCGCAAAAAGCCTTCGGCGGGGTGAGGGAGAGGCACGCCTCCAACCCATCCCTCGCCACGTAAACCTCCACTGTATACGGGTGGAGGATGTTCATAGGTCTCTGCCTCGCCACCTCCACCATCCATGGGAATTTGCGCATAACCTTGGCGATCTCAATTAGCCTCTCCCCCGAATGAGGTGCCCAAGCCCTAACCCACTCCACGCCGAATGTCTACAGCAGGTATTTCCTAAGCTTTTTTCTTTGCGTATAGTTGTTTTTAAACTGGTGCATGGAAATGTGGCGTAGATGTGGAGAAGCCGCCTCAGCCCGGCTCTCGGCGGCGCCGTACTCCGTGTATCACAGGCTGTATTCAGAGGCCGTTGTTACCTCCG
The DNA here is from genome assembly GCA_009903905.1 of Pyrobaculum sp. Next base: position 860 of record WYEI01000129.1, read on the forward strand.
TCGCCTCGGCTGTTGCCCTCGCCGAGGCGGGGCAGTTCAAGAAGGCTGCCCAGTACCTGCAGAAGGCGGCCAAGTCACTTTACGAAGCGGCTAAAGAAATATTTGAGCATGTAAAGGTAGCAGTCCAGCGCCTCGTGGAGCTGTTTGTGGAAGCCGTCGCACAGGTGTTGGCTTTGGTGGATGAACACAAGGCCTATCTCTTCTTGATGGCGGCTGGGGTGGTTGCGCTAAGCATTGCGTTGAACCTGTGTGGCGCGATTGAGCTTGAGAAGCTGGCATACGCCGCCTCTGCGGCGCCGTTTGTGGCGGCTGGCGTTAAGGTGGATGAGAGAAGGGTTGCCGAGGTGGTTCGGCTGGTTGAAGGCGCCTTGGGCGGGGCGCTGGCGCCGGGCGGCGGAGGCGTGTCGGCTGAGGTGGAGAGGTGGCTGGCGGGGCTGGAGAGGAGGGAGGTTAAAACCGCGGTGGCTAGAGCCGCCGGGGAACTTGAGAAGTGGCTTAAGGCGGTAAAAAGCGGGAGATATGCCGACTACTCCTCCGGCCGCGCCGCGAGGATATGCGCCGAGGGGGTCTGCGCCGTGAAGACGCGGAGGTGGACCTTCTACTTCAGACCGGTGAAGGTGGAGACGCGGAGCGGAGAGGTTAAAGAAAGGTGGATAGTCGCCAGAAGCCCTGAGGAGCTTGAGACTTGGCTTTCTGGGGCCGCCTACGTGGCTCCGGCGTTGTTCTTCGCCGGCGGCGGGGTGGAGCTCCGCGTTGTTGCCGTCTCCGAGGCCGTGGTTGCGGAGGTTGGGAGGCGGCTGGAGGCGGTTAGAGGAGCCGGCGGCGTCCACTACGACGCCCTGGCCGCCTCGGCCAGACGCGGAGTCTTGGCGGCGGCTAAAGTGGGCGACGTGGCGAGGCTGTGGAAGGCGTATGTAGACGGGGTGGAGTCTTACTTGACCGACTCAGCCAAGCGGGAGGAGCTTAGGCGAGAGGCGGAGAGGTGGATAAAGACGCTGAGGCTGAACACGACGGCGGAGGAGGCAGTGGCGAGAGGCTTGGAGATGCTGAAGGCGTTGCGAGACACTGGGCTCTTCGACGCGTTGAGGGCGATGGCCCAGCGGCTTGGGGAGTCCGGCGTGGAGACTGTGGAGAAGATGCTGGAGGCGCTGGAGAGCGGAGAGTTCTGGCTAGAGACGACGCCTACGGGCAAGGCGATAAAGATCTGCGGAGAGAGGTGCGTCTCTGTTGAGGAACACGGTGTGTATGCTATAGCTCTTGAGGTGCCCTCGGTAGAGGTGCAGATTCCGCGCCTTCTGCCGGAGGAATACGTCAAACGCCTCCACATCGGCTGGCTGGCGTCAGACGAATCACGTAATCCACGAGGCTTCGCAGTAATGGGTACAACACAGCTTTGGCAACTTTACGCATGGCTCATCACGAAGTCAGGGAGAATAAGAATACTCACACAGAATTTGGTACTAAAGAGGAGAGGAGTTTCGATAAAATTATTTGTATTTCCAAGAGATTTACGGCTGGTTAGCGGAGGTTCAACGCTGTCCGTAGCGGAAAATGGGCGAGTGATTTACCAGATGCCGCTGGAGGCCCGGGACATCAAGGCTTCTATGATTAAGCTTGTCCTTGAGCATCTCGACGCCGGGGATCCTTTGCCGCTGGTGGCGTATTACCTTGGCGACGGCGCAGTGGAGAGAGGCAACCTAGTGATATCTGTATCAAGAAAACGGATGCACCTCTTTGAGGGGAGGGGAGATGTTAGCGTTGATGTAAAGCGGAAAATGGTCGTCTTTCGGCTTGCCCCCGAGCTGTATGCTAGGGCTGTGGCGGAGTTGTATCTTTTTGGTGTTGGCGTGTTGTTTGACGTTCTTCATTCCCACAAGTGGCTTGCGTTTAAGAGGCTGGCGGCGGGGAGCCTCGCCGGGTTCCAGCTGGCCGGCCGATACGTAAAGCTGTCCTCGGCCAAGGGCCTGAGGGGCAGAGTGCTATTTAGGACTAAGGGGGAGGCGGAGAGATACGCAGAGGCGGCGCGGAGAGAGCTGGAGAAACTAGGCATAGACGCCGCGCCCGAGGTTGTTGCCTCGGGCGTATATTACCAGGTGGTATTCGACGAAAAAACGTTGACGCGGCTGGCGGAGGTAGACGAAGCCGTAAAACAAGCCATCGAGAGACTGGAAGCTCTCTCTGCGCCGCGCATCGCCGCCAAGTCCATAGTTGCAACGAGGTTAAATGCAAAACCCGAGAGGCTGGTCAGGCCGAAAATCGAGGCAAGACACGAAGAGAGGCCTAGGGAGAGACTTGACCGGTCAGTCAAGCCGAAAGCCGTGGCGAAGCGCGAAGAGCTACCTAGGCCGAAAACCGCGACGCCAAAAGCCGTGGACAAGATCGCGTTTAAGCTCGTAGATGGTGTTGCGGTGATGAAGCTGAGGCTGACGTATGTGATGAAAGAGGGCAGGAAGATGCCCACTGTAAATGCCGTGGCGCGGTTTTCTGTGTTGGAGGAGGCTGAGAAGTTTAGACGCCGGCTTAGGCTCTCCGGCATAAACGCCTCAGTAATAAGCAAAGGCGCCTCCAGCTTCGAGGTGGCGGTGCCGAAAGACGAGCTAGAAAAGCTTACGCCAAAGGAGAAAGAAGCCATAAAGCAGTACCTTGAACACGTGACGCAGACCGGAGACGAAGAGAAGAAAAAGGCGGCAGAAGAGGCGCTACACCGCTTCCACTCCGGCGCCAAGGCGGTCAACATCGGCGGAGTCAGACTCCGGCTTGTCTTTAAGGCAGACAGACCTCCAAGAGCCGAGAAATACGGCAACCCACAGCTAATTACGGAGATAAAGACGGCGCTGGAAAACAAGCTGAGAGAAATGCTGGGAGACGAGTACGAACAGTGGAGAGACCACGTAAAAATCACCGAAGGGGGAAGACGCCTAATAATAACACATCAACTGCTCCAAAGACTCGCGCAAAACCCCAACACCACCAAACTAAACGAAAAAACTTAAAAACACACAAAAACAAAAACGCACCCCGCGGAACATTGCGCCGACCCTGCGGAGCCGTAGGTCGTGGGTTCGAATCCCACCGGGCCCGCCAGTTTCATCTCTCCTTTGCTAGGGCGAAAAGATTAATTTGGTGAAGACTAGATAACCGTGGCTATTGTGATTTCGCCCGTGGTGGCGGAGGCTTTGCAGAAAGTTGCCGGGGGTAGAGATGTCGAGGAGTTTCTAGCGGAGCTTATCGCGGAGCGGTTAGATCCCCCGGAGAGGGCTGAGCTCTATCTACGTCTCTTCGAGAAATTTTTCAAAGAGGCCGAGGAGCTCTATGAGAGGGGCGACTTTGTGCAGGCTGGGGAGAAGTACTGGGGGGCCGTGACGGCGTTGTTAAACGCGTTGGCTGAGAAGAGGGGGTGGCCGCACTACAGTCATAGGGACTACGCAGTGGCGGTGGAGAGGCTGTACAACGCGACCGGCGACAAAGAGCTTGTGGTAGGCTTCAGCCTTGCGGAGAGGTTGCATTCAAATATCTACCACAACTTCCTTTCGCCGCAGGGCTTTCAACTACACAGAGAGGCCGTACTCACGCTCATCCAGAAACTCAAGAAGCTTACGACGGGCTGACGAGCGTAGAGCTGACTGCTGATGAGAATTAGTGGTGTCCCGGCCGGGGTTCGAACCCAGGACCTGGGTTGTTTGAGTCATGCAGGCATAGGGGGAATTGTCCTCTGCCGCCGGGGGCGGCCAGAGGCTACAGCCATCTGGCTTCGTCTTGTTGGGCCTCACCATCATTAGGCGAGCATTGACGGCGTCACAAAAAACGTTGAACTGATGCCTGCAGGTTTTTCCTTACAGGTGTAATTATCTCTGTGAGTCAAGACCTGTAAGGCAACACCGGCAGGCGCGTCACGCCGCAGTTCGCGCCGTCTTGCAAAACGGGCGTTAGTGCGGAACCGAATAACCCCCCGTTGGGGAGAAGAGGGATGCGGACTGAAGCGCGGTGGTTTCAAGCGAGCCGGCGCGGCCCCCGTTGGGAAAAGAGGTGATTACCATGAGGACGGTTCAATATGTTCAATTGATCACAGCGTCCCATGGATAAGGTTGAAAAGATTTCTGGAGAGATACAAAATCTACCTAGGCATAAAGGCTGTCAAGTTGGTGGTGGGGCCGTACAAGACTAGGACTGCCTTCACGAACTTGTCGAGTTCTCCGCTTACCATCCACCTAAATGAATACCTAATCGACGACGAGGAGGTTGTTGAATACCTGATCCTCCGCGAGTTGATACACATAAAGCTCAACATGTACCCTCCGATGAGGTACAGCACGCCGAGCTTGTCCTACGCGGCGAAGTTCAACAGCGCCCTCAACTTCTTTATGCCAAAGGAGAAGGTTGAGGAGATTAGGGAAAAGATGGAAAAGCTGATAGAGGTGAACCGGAGGCTTCGGTAACCTCTTTTTTATGGGGCCTTCCGGCGCCGCCTCGTGCTCTGCGAAGGGCTCCTCCGGTAATATGGACAAGGGATGGGGAAAAAGAGGTTTATTCGTCCGCAAGTACATCCCTACAGGGATTCGCCCACAGGTTTAATTAGACCTGAAAGGAAAGCCCTGTGGGGGAGTATCTGCAGTTGTTGTCTAAGGCGCCTCCTTTTCGCCGCACAGCGGGACGGCCTCTGCTACCACCCCCACGTGGCATGTCCTGGCAGGTATTCCTGTGGGTCTGTACCTGCCAGTCTTTACCTGTAGAGAGAAGGCTTATATAGCAAAGCAAAAGGAAGAGACATGGGTAGGACAGTTCAACATGCGCCTCGGCGTTTAACGTGTTATGGATAGAAACATAAAAGAACGTTTGGAGCTTGCGCTGAGGCCCGCCGAGCCGCCGACCTTGGAGGAGGTGCTTGAGGAGGTCTCCACCCGCGGCGTCTTGCGGGGGCCTGTGGATTGGGTCTTCCCGGCGTGGATGCTGTATATCAAATACGCGGCGCAGAGAATCGCCAAGACGTTTCCGTTATCGGAGGAGGAAAAGAGACAGCTCTTCGACTTCAGAGACGCGATGAGGCGGCTTCTGCTGGAGGCGTGAATGCAGGCGAAAGAGAAGCTGAGGGCGCTGTACAAAGCCGTTGTTGAAGGCATGTACAGGTTGGAGGGCAACAAGCTGTACGCGTCGGACGGGACGTGGATGTATGTAAGAGGGGGCTTTGCTCCGCACATTATAATCCACGGCGTAAGCGCCTCGGCGCATTTCCCCGACGTGTTGAAGCTTCCGCATGAGAGGCTTGAGCTGTTCCAGCTGGGCTGGAGGGCAAGCGACGAAGGCGAGATGGACGGTCGTCCTGCTATGGGCACTACACAGCCCTGGCAGATGTTCGCTTGGACGGCGACGAGATATGGAGCGCTCCGTGC
>WYEI01000042.1 GCA_009903905.1 Pyrobaculum sp.
ACGACTACCAATACCACGGGCCGGATCCGGACGCCGTTTTGTCTAAATACGTCACGCGGGGGGAGGCAACCGCAGACGTCCTGCTGCTCACGCAGGAGCTTCTACGCCGCGTGGAGGCGCTCAAAGGACGCGCCAGGCAGACGGAGGAGCTTGAGAAGGCGCTGGAAGAGGTGAGGAGGGCCTTGGCGCGCTGGACGTCGTAACGACGTCAAAAGGGGAGCCCAAACGGACAAACGATAGACGGCTACGGTAGATACCGCATGTCTGGAGTTCTCGCGGGTAGGGAGGCCGTTGGAAGCCTGCCGCAACACGCCTTGCTTCGGTCGTCGCTGAGAGAGTTAATAGCGGCGGGACGCGGCGACAGGCCCCGTCGGGCTCCACAGCTACTATCGGCACATCGTTAGGCCGATAAAACAGCCGGGGATTAATTCTGCCTAACGCCGACGGGGTCAGAAGGCACTTGGGGGAGCCATATCTGCGCGCTCTGCGGCCATGCCTCACGCATGTAAAAGCCGCCCCCACGTAGACACGCTATATTCCACTCGGGGAGTCTTCTCTATCATAGCCGCCGCGACTAGATAGAGGTAGAGCAAAACAGCTCCGTCCTAAGCGCCCGCCGGAGCTTATCGCTCTACATGAGAAGCGAGCCGTACATCAAGGGCACTATCGCCAAGGTGGCATAGACTGACTTAGAAATCTGAGACAAGATGAAGTTTTATGAGAGGAGGAGATCGCCGCCGGCCATAAACACGGCATATGTGCCGAGACCTCCCGCAGTCGCGGAGATTAAGGAAAGCGTCTGGTAAGGGGCACCGCAGATCAACTCCCTCAACGCGGAAACGGCGCTGGAGATCCGCGGCTCAGTTAATTTTGCGATGGCAACGGGCAGAGACATGATTGCATCTATCAACAAGATGACTGAGGGGTTAAGCCTAACGCCAAAAGCACTCACGAGCTTTATAGTCTGAGCCAAGTAGCCAAGCACAGACAACGTCCTCTGCTGGCACACAGAGAGGTATGCGCCAGCCGGCCAGGCAGAGAGCACTAGAAGCACAAGCCCTATTGCGAGAACCGCGGCATCCAGCTTACCATACGTAGCCACATATGTCACAAAAGAGAACCACCCAGCAAAGATAACACTATGCCAATCCCGGCCGGCTCGGCGTAGCGCTTCGGCTGTTGGCAAATATGTCCGATGTGTACGGTTGTGGAGCCGAACATACTTGAAGCTATTGAAACGTCGTGTGTGTAACACGGGCGAAGCAACAATATTAGTTGGCCTGCTGAAGGGTGCTGTGCCTAGGTGGCCGCAGTCTATGTATATGCTATAGCTTTAATAATTCTCAGCGTTGACTGGTGTATGTCACGAATAATGGTCTTCTCGCTTGCAAGTGATCTAACTGGTGGAAATTATAGGCTTTTGCGTGTGTTGGAACATTTTCCAAAAGAAGAATATATTTTTGTTATGCCAAAAGATAGAAAAAAAGATATGTTAAAAATTATAAAAAAATATGAAATAGGTGAAGATATTTACCATATAGTTAACAACGCTTATGAGTTAAAAGAGTTCGGAGAAGGAAACAGGGTGGACTACATTGAATATGGTTTTTATGTTGTTGAAGTAGCGAAAAAACTTGGATGTGAGATGGTATATTTTCCCCATGAACATACATACATACCCATTGGGTTTAGGCTGGGGTCTATGAAACATAAGGTCATGTGGACAGAACTTCTTCAACAAACTCCAGTGGTAGGTTCACTGTTAAAGGAGGATGGCAGTGGATTTAAGTTGTTGGCCGAAAACCTCAAGATACATGGCCATTCAAGCTTAAAAATAATAAGAGGTTATTTACGTTTAAAGGTATTCAAATATGCCGTAGATGATACGCCCGTTCTTGCTGTTTCGCGATCTATTCCGTACGAACTTAGCAGACTTGGTGTTGATGCAAATATTAAAGTAGTAGAGCCTGGCAATGCCTCTGATAAATGTCTATTTAAAGGCTTAAGTAGAGATTACGACGTTGGCTTCTTCGCCAGAGTTGTCCCCGAAAAGGGTATTTTTGATTTTATAAAATCTATAAAAATTTTAAAGGAAGTTATGCCAAATTTAAAGGTTTTTATATCTGGCTCTATAGATAATAAAAACCTAGAAAAAGTGTCTAACACTTTAAGAGCGCTCAATTTAAGTGTCGAGTTGCAATTTAACGTAACGCGCGAAGAAAAGTTCAAGCTATTAGCTTCTACCAAAGTCTTGTTGTATCCCACGCGTGCAGACGCGTTTCCTACCGTAGTTTTGGAAGCCCTGAGCTGTGGAACGCCGGTTGTGGCTTATGGAATCCCAGCAATAAGGTTCAACTTCGATACCCCCGCAGTGTTAAAAGTCGAGCCATTAAATATAAGAGGGCTTGTGCTGGCTACTATGCAGGTATTAAAGGGAGGGTTGTGGGAAGGTCTCGAGAATGAAGCGTTGAACTTTGCCTCAAGATTTACATGGGATCGTGTGGCACAGGCAGAGTGGAGCATGTTAACTACTCTAGCCAAGAAATAAGCTCGGCCATAGCTGGGGTTCGCCAGACGGCGTTGACAAATTGTGTAGCGAGCCTATGCTTGCTAGCACTTAAGTTGAAGGTTTCGCGCTACTTAGAACTGCGCAGACCTGTGTAGAGATGTTGAGCTCTTTTTTGCCGCCGAGGCGTTTTGAGCTGTGGAATTCTATTAACGAACTCTCGCCATGTTTAAGCTTGTGGTGTCATGATTGTTGTAACGGCAGGTAGATTGGATATTATTCACCTCTGCCTACCGACGTGGCGGAGGTGGCCAGGAGGCTTCTTGACGCCGTTTCCGACGTCTCTGGCATGGCCCAGCTGAAGTTGGCCTATCTGGCCGTGGACCTGGCGAAGGGGCTGATCGGGCGGTGGGGCAAGAGGAAGGTGGCGGTACTTGTGGACGAAGTGTTTCAGGCGGTGGCGCTGGATAAGGCCGGCCTATACGTGAAGAGTCTCTTGAAACTAATCGAGTACCCTCTGAGGAGTAATGCAAAAATTATAATCATCGCCGACACCAGTGTAGGCGTGACAAAGGAGGAAATTAGCAGACACCTAAAGCAGAGCCCCATCACAAGGGTTAGATATAGGTGCCGACGCCCCCATGCTGAAAGCCCCAGTAGCTAACCTCACGCAAAAATCCTCACGCCCCGCGCCGTCTTTTAACTCAATCACAACAGGACCTAGAGAGGGGCTCCCAGCACTTCTCCATAAAGCCAAGCCGCAGAGCGAGTTGTAGGTCTCCTCTTCAGCTTTTGTGTCGACTTTATCCTCGTGGCGGTAAAGAGATCCTCCATCCGTCCTGACGCCTCTTCCCAGCCAAACTGGGCGTAGTGTCGACCTTTTTCTGCGTTTGTAGCTATGTTCCTACATGTCGGTAGTTTCGCTGATTAAGTGCTTTGAATACTTTGCCGCTGTCTCGGAGTTAAGCTGGTGCCGTTGCGAGGGATTTCACCGTTGGCGTGTCTCTCTATTTATTATCTTGCGGGTTTTGGAGGCTTCGGCACAAGCGTCTATAGTAAATTTCAGCAACCCTCTTACTACCCAGCAGATAGGAAACTTTATATTTAAAAGCACAGTTAAACTTAGTATTAAGTATATATACTTTAACAAGATGAGAGATATATGAGTAACTTACAATTTTATTTATCTCTTTAACACTTGCATACCTTAGCAAAAGATCATCATCATATGCATATTTATTCCATGTACAGACCACTTTAGATAACTCGTTGCAGGTTGTAGCTTGTGAATGTCCCGCGCCTATTCTGTAGTAGGTCAGTTTTTCTGGATGGTAGAGCACCTCGCCGTCTTTTAGCGCTAGGGTAAATATGGCGAAGTCTGCGAGGAGGAGCATGCGTTTGAGGATTTCGCCGTGTTTTTTCAGGATGTCTGTCCTTATGGCGAAGGTTGATGGCCAGACATGATAGGGGAATTTGAGGCGAAGACGCAAGGCATTTTTCCGCGTTATGACGGCAGGCTCCTCCGGTTGCTGGATCCATGTGGTGGGCTTCGACTCGGCGTCTATGAAGTCTGCGGCGTGTTTGACGAGGGTCCACCTGCCCTCCCTCAAAACCGGCTCTAGACGTTCAAGCTTCTCCGGCTTGAAGACGTCGTCGTCCTCCAGCGGCAGTACGTAGCCGCCGGAGGCGACCTCGCCGATTCTGGCGTAGGTGGCGCAGAGGGTTAAGTCCGGCTCTTGGAGGATTTCCGCATCTACGCCGTGCTTCTGGAAGATGGGCCTTACGGCCTCTCTGCTGTCTGTGAAGACCAGCACCTCGTCGGGGGGCCTGGTCTGTCTCGCGATGGAGGCCGCGGCCTCGTCCAGGTATCTGTAGCGGCCGTAGGCGGCCACAGCCACAGTCAGCTTCATAGCGCGGCGATGGTCTCCTTCACGTTTTTGTACACCTTGTCTGTGTTCCAGTAGTGCCACTGGCCCCAGCGGCCCACCGCGGCTACGCCCTGCTCCCTCAGCCACCGCAGTACTGCGTCGCGGTTCTGGGCGTGGTCCAGCGTGTAGACGGGGTAGCCGTATCTGTGGAGCCAAGCCTCCACGTGCAACACATCCCGCTCCTGCGCCACGCCCAGCTCCAGAAGGCCCTCCACCGCCTCTGCCTTAAGTCTCTCCAAGTCGGGCTCTACGCCTCTGGGCAGGGTGACCTCGGCGATGAGGGCTGATCTGCCCGGCGGCGCGTTGGAGGGGCTGTAGTTTGAGATCCAGGCGTAGCGGTGGAAGACGATGCGCCTATCGGGCACGTAGATCCAGTGCTGGTCGGGGGCGGGCTTGTCCAAGGCCACCCCCACCACAACCACCTGGTTGTAGTCAAGCCTCTCCGCCGCCTTGACCACCTCCTCAGGCGCGTCGCTGAACGCCGCCACGAGGTCTGGAAGCGGCATGGCGGCCACGGCTAGGTCGACCTCCACCCCGTTCACAACCAGCCTGCCGCCTCTCCTACGCACCTCCTTGACGGCCTCGCCGGCGTGGACCGCGACTTTGTCCCTGACCCTATCCAGCGCCGCTTGGTACTGCCTCTGTATGCCGCCTCTGTGGGGGTAGTAGAAGCGGGAGTTTTCGACGTAGCCTACCGTCGGGATGCCGGCGGCTGTCTTGACCAGCGTCTTGACGTCTGGCACAGGCAGGCGGCCAGGTATGTAGACCCAGTCGGCCGAGATCTGGTCGAGAGGCCTCTTCCAGATCTTCTCGTTGTAGGGGATTAGGTACCGCCGGGCTATGCCGTTTCCAAACGTCGTCTCTATCCAGTCGAGGAGGTGCCTGGGCCTCCAGCCGGGGGGGATCTTCATCAAGGCCTCCACGAGGTCGCCTATGAGCTCCGCCCTCTCCTCCGGCGGGAGGACGTGGAGCCCGTTCTCGAAGGGGTAGGGCACGAACAAATCGCCCAGCCTCACGTAGGCCTTGCGTTGATGCTCCAGCGCATCGCCGCCGAGGAGCGCCACTATTTCGGCCAGCACGGCTTTGTCGTTGGAGAAAATCACGTGGCTTCCGCCTACGTCAAAGGTGAAGCCGTTCACCTCAGCCGAGGATAGGAGGCCGCCCAGACGCCGCGACTTTTCGAAGGCGACCACCTCGGCGCCGGGGAACCTCTCCAGGAGAAACCCAGCCGCCAACACTCCAGCCCAGCCGAAGCCCAGAACGGCAACCCTCACGGCGAGCAGATGCAACAGATATTTAGCTGTTGCTATCTCGTCCCGTGAGCGCCGTGGTTGCCCACCACTTCTGGGACAGGCCGGGAGGCGGGGAGCTGGTTATGGCCGGCATAGCCGCGGCGGCGGAAAAGATGGGGCTCACCCCGGTCTTGACATCCCTCACGCGCTTCGACGGGTCCAGGTATAGGGAATGGTTCGGCATAGACCTCTCCAGGTATCCCGCCGTCACGGGCGGGTTCAGCCTAAGGATGTTCGGCCTCTACATGAGGCTTCTCGTCTGGCGGCCCGCTGAGAAGGCAGTGAAGAAGTACAGGCCAAGGTTCGTGGTTATAGACATGCCGACATACCGGAGACTCGTCGGCAAAGTCCCCATCGTCGAGTATATACACTTCCCGCTGGACGCCACATTCAACCCCAGATACAGACACGTGGGCTTCTACTACACCGACGATCCCTACACGGCTGAGAGATACGGCAGATTCCCCATGAACCTCTACGCCAAGGTCTTCACCCGCCTAT
>WYEI01000209.1 GCA_009903905.1 Pyrobaculum sp.
TCGCCACCGTTAGAATGTTTTTAACGGGTTTTTGTTTTTAGCGTCGTGATATTCAAGAGGTCCAAGCCTAAGCTCACCCCGATAACCAAGACAGATGCAGTTAAGAGGTTGCTGGAGCTGGCGCCGGTGAGGCTGGGCAACGGCGACAGAGCCGTCTTAGTGTTTTTCGACTTGAAATGTCCCTTCTGCGCCAGGCTGTTTAGAGAGGCCGACGAGACGCTTGTGGACATGGCTGAGAAGGGCTTGATAACCTACGCCATGTGCGACTACGTCGTGCACAGAGATGCCGAGCCTCTCCACAGAGCGCTGAGATGCGTCTCAGAAAAAGAAAGACTGCAGTACATAAGAGAGGTGTTCAGCAGTAGAAAGACCGAGGCGAGGGATTGCCCCGAGGGCAATCTGCGTGAGTGCGAAAAAGCAGCTGAGGAGGTCGGCGTGTATGGGACGCCGACTCTCCTGTTTTACAGCTTCTCAAAGGGGAGGGGGTATATCCACTTCGGCTACATGACCCCCAGCGAGGTTCTGGAGGCCATCTCTTCCCTATGATCCTAGGCGAGGCGTCGGAGAGGTACGTCCTGCGCGACTTCTACACATACCTTCTCTTCGACATCCCAAACCCGCTTGGAGAAGTCACCGTGGTGCCCCCTCCGCCGGGATCCTCCTACCAATTCGCCGTGTTGGGCGCGCTCATTGCGAAAATGGGCTACAGAGCCAGGGTGCTGAACATGCCCACGTGCAGGCGTGCGACCATCGTGCGTGTTCTGTCCCACGCCAGGGGCGAGCTCCTCTACGTCGGTTACGCGCATCGCCTAGCATATGCGGGGCCCGGCGCTGTGGTGAATCAGGAAGAGCCCACCTTAGAAAACGTGAGACGTGTGGCCAAGGGAAACGTGAGTTATCGCGTTATGTGGCAGAGGTGTCTAGGCGGTGAGACGTATCAGAGGGAGGTGGTGAACCTGGGGTGTCTGCCGGAGGCTCTCGGCATGGTTGAGGTCTGGCTAGCAGAGAGGCTCGGCAGAAGGTAGACTGTACACGTTGCCCCTTATCCTCCTCACGCTGTATATCTTCCAGGCGCCTGGGTTGAGTATTTTCAGCGCCACGTCTACATGGGGCACGTGGCTGTGGCCGTATATAAGCCAGACGTCGTCTCCGAGCGCCAGCCTCCTTCTTAGCCATCTGCCTATCTGCCCCCTCCTCGCGAGGTCGACGAAGTAGGCGGCCACGCCGCTTCTAATAAGCCTGTCGCCGTGGGTCGCCACCGCCTTTAAGGCGCCGTCTATTAATATCTCCCCGTTGTACGCCACGACCTCCGTCCCGTTTATCCTCTCCGTGAGGGGGCCGGGGAGCTGGGGGTCGTGCGAGGAGCTGCTGAAGGCGATGTAGAGCCTCTGCGGCTGTATCTGCAAGATCTCCATCGCCTTCTTTATTAGGCGCACCGCCTCGTCGCGGCTCACCTTCCTGTGTTGGTCGTCGAAAAGGTCCCCCGCTATGACGACCTCGTCCGGGCTTAGCTTCTTTAGGCAACTCCGCAGTTCCTGCATCCTGGAGCTCGGGGAGCCGATGTGGACATCGCTGAAGACAAACACGATGCATGGCCCGCCGTGGTTTTTAAAAATGCGATCTATTTAGCAATATATATATAGAGGTAGGTTCTGCCCTCCATGCGCAGAGTCGCAATAATCGGGGCTGCGGGGAGGGACTTCCACGTGTTCAACACGGTGTATAGAGGGTCTAGGGAGCACAAGTTGGTGGCGTTTCTCATGACGCAGATACCTATACCAAACCGACGCTACCCGCCCTCGCTGTCCGGCGTCCCAGAGGGCATCCCCATATATACTTGGAGGAGCTACGAGGAGCTGACCCGCTACCTGTGGGAGTTGAGGGTGGACGAGGCGGTTCTTGCCTACAGCGACTTGTTGTACGAGGAGGTGGGTCATATAATCTCCGCTGTGCTCGCCAGCGGGGCCACCTTCAAGATACACGGCCCCAACGACACCTACCTCGACTCCATCAAGCCTGTTGTCGCAGTAACCGCGACGAGGACAGGCGCGGGCAAGTCCTCAGTGTCTAGGGAGGTGGCGCGCGAACTCACGTCAAGAGGCCTTAAGGTGGTCGCCGTCAGGCACCCAATGCCTTACCGGGAGCTTGAGGAAAGCGTCGTTGAGGTTTTCAGAAAGCCGGAGGACTTGGACAAGCTCACCTTCGAGGAGCGGGAGGAGTACGAGCAGTATGTGGACATGGGAATCCCCGTGCTGGCCGGCGTGGACTACGGCCAGGTGTTGAGGGAGGCGGAGCGCCACGGCGACGTGGTGCTGTGGGACGGCGGCAACAACGACTTCCCGTTCTTCAGGCCTAACTTCATGATCGTGGTTACAGACGCGAGGAGGGCGGGCCACGAGGTGGGGTCCTTCCCTGGCGAGGTCAACCTGCGCCTAGCCGACGCCGTCATAATCACAAAGGTCAGCGACGCCGGGAGGGAGAGCGTCGAGAGAGTTGTTGCTAATGTAAAGAGGGTGAACCCCAAGGCAACCATCACCAAGGCGGATTTGGAGGTGTACGTCGACAGAGACATTGCGGGGAGGCGCGTCTTGGTGATAGAGGACGCCCCGACCGTGACGCACGGCGGCTTGCCCCACGCGGCTGGCTACATAGCCGCTGTGAAATACGGCGCGGTGGTGGTGGACCCCAGGCCCTACGCCGTGGGCGTAATCAAAAAGGTGTATGAGGAGTACGGCACCGGGCCTGTCCTCCCCAGCCTGGGATACACGCCCGAGCAGAAGAGAGACCTCGAGGAGACCATTAGGCGGGTGGATGCTGACGTAGTCTTGTTGGCCACGCCGGCTAAAATCGAGAGAGTTGTGAAGATAGACAAACCAACTGCGAGAGTCAGCTGGAGGCTGAAGGTGCTTGAAGGGCCCTCCGTGAAAGAACTGATAAATACATTCCTGGAGCGTCTCTAGACAAGCCTAACCTCGCCGGGAGCCGCGCCGCCCAGCAGAGAGAGAAGCTTCCGGAGGTAATACGCAGTTTTTACCAGCCGCTCCTCCTCCACGCCCGGAACCCCGGCCACAACCACCAACACGTCTCTCGTGGAGGGATCGATCTTGGTCTCTACGCTGTCTCTGTAGGGATAGACATGAAGTATCTGGCTGTCGGAGGCCAAGACAATTTGGTTGTCCAGCTCATAGGGCGAGCCTCCTATTGGCCGGAACACCTCCCCCTTCCTCGACATCCTTATGCGCAACACGCCGCCACGTATCTTGGCCAAGTCGTAAAGCCCTATGGGGACCATGTATTTTACCGACGCGGCGTTTCCCGCGTCCACTACGGGGCTTATCCTAGGCAGGGGCTCCCCCCTCAACACTCTTCTCAGGAGAGCCTCCTGGGCGGGCCTCTGCTTAGTTGGGTCTATCCCGAGGACCCTCCAGTAGAAGTCGCGGTACGCCCTAACGACTGGGTGGTCTTTCAAAGTCTCTAACGAAAGCGTCTGCCTAACCTCCGCAACCGCCATGCTTATCTCCTCCTCCAGCTCAGCGGTGTACCTCGTGTTGTCAACCCCAAGAACCACGTCATATGCAACGAACACGCCCAGCTCCCCCGCCTCGTTCACCACCGTCACAACCATGAGGGGGAATTGAGGGGAGGTTAAATGGATTTATGGCTCATTTCAGAGACCCGGCCCAATGCTTTTATAAGTCTTGACTTTTCAAGCTTGATGAGCCGCGAGTCGCTCGTGAAAGACCCCTCTCTAGCCGACAGGGGCGGAGAGCAACTGTACTGGGCCGAGAGAAACATGCCAGTACTTCTGGAGATCAGGAGGAGGTTCGAGAAGGAGAAGCCTCTTGCGGGCCAGACCGTCGCCGCATGTCTACACGTTACAAAGGAGACCGGCGTCCTCGTGCGGACTCTGGCTGCCGGCGGGGCCAAGGTGGTGCTCATACCCTCGAACCCGCTCTCTACGCAAGACGACGTCGCCGCCGCGTTGGCGCAGGAAGGCATTCACGTCTATGCCTGGCGCGGCATGACGGAAAGGGAGTACTACAACGCGATAGGGTTCGCGCTGTCTTTTTACCCCACCATCACTCTTGACGACGGGGCCGACTTAACCGCCACCATACACAAGCTGGGCCACGGAATTAGAGACCAGACTATTAACTACGTGCTTGAAACAGCCGGCTCAATAGATGTCGGGAGGCTCCTCGCCGGGCTACGCGGAGGCACCGAGGAGACCACCACAGGCGTGATAAGGCTCCGCGCCTTGAAAAACGCGGGCAAGCTCCTGTATCCCATCATCGCCGTGAACGAGTCATATACAAAACACCTGTTTGACAACAGATACGGCACAGGGCAATCGACGTGGGACGGCGTGATGCGGGCTACAAACCTGCTCATCGCCGGCAAAAACGTCGTCGTGGCGGGCTACGGCTGGGTCGGCAGAGGGATAGCCATCAGAGCGAGGGGGCTTGGCGCGAGGAGGGTGATTGTGGTGGAGGCGGACCCCGTCCGGGCTCTTGAAGCCGTTTTCGACGGCTTCGAGGTCATGCCCATGGATGAGGCGGTTAAGATAGGCGACGTGTTCATAACCGCGACGGGGAACATAAGGGCGATAAACCTAGGCCACATCTTTAAGATGAAAGACGGTGCCGTCCTCGCCAACGCGGGGCACTTCAACGTGGAGATAGACGTGGCAGGTCTTGAACGCGTGGCGGTGGCTAAGAAGACCATCAGGCCTAACCTTGAGGAGTACACGTTGCCCAACGGCAGGCGGGTGTATCTAATAGGCGAGGGACGCCTAGTAAACCTAGTAGCCGCCGAGGGCCACCCGTCGGAGGTCATGGACCTCTCCTTCGCGAACCAAGCCCTCGCCGCTGAGTACCTCGTGAGGAACAAGCTTGCAGTTGACGTGTACAAGTTGCCAGACGAGCTCGACCGCGAGGTTGCCAGGCTGAAGCTTAGGACCATGGGCATCGAAATAGAGGAGCTGAGCGAGGAGCAGAGACGCTACATAACCTCGTGGGAGTTGGGAACCTAAGTTTTTATCCCTCCACGCGTCTACTGCTGTGATGTGAACTCTGGGGTCTGATCCCGTGATGTCACTGACCTGCCCTGATGCGTCTGGCACCTCTTCCCCATCTCTCTATATATACGGATCTGTCTCTTGACGTGTTTTATCTTCCTCTTCAGAGACGCCATGTCGCTTGGCGCCACCCCGCTTGTCTTGAGCTCTCTATAGAGGACAACAAGTCTCCTCTCCTCCTCTTTATACGCATCGATAAACGTCTTAATTCTCATGCACTCAAGCCTGTCCAGGCCCTCCTCCTCTTCGGCAACTATCCCGAGTATCCTCTCGACGCCTGTAGGTCTATTCCCAAGCGCCTTCTTCACCCTCTCCACGTCTATACCGCCGAGGTACTCGCCGAGCTTCTCTATAATGTACTCGACCTCCATAGCCTCTCCACCATCTTCCTGCCTACGTACTCGTCGTCTTCTAGCACCTCCAACGCATCTTCGCCCACCTCTAGGTGCTCCTCCAGGGGAACCCACCGCTCAGCCGGGACCTCCTCCACAGAGTCTAGAGGAGCCCACCTCTTGGGGTTCTCCCCCCTGCTCAAGTCCACCGCCAGCAACGCGGCTATATGTCTAAAGCTCTCCTCGTCTAAGACAGAGCGCAGCTTGTAAAGCGCCGCCGCCTTTTTAAGCGGCGGCAGTCTAGTTAACTTAGGTATCAACGCCTCAAGCTCTGCCGCGGCCACGTAGTGGTACGTGTAACGTAATAAAAGTTCAGTAGTTAATAAAGAGACGGGGGAGGGTCTCCCGAAACTACACTATTATGGAGGCCAGGTTCGCGATGGTGGGCCAGCGGAGGGTGGCCTCCATGGCCACGGGGCCGTGTATCTCAGAACCCTTGGGGTCGCCCTCCGGCGTTACTATCACCACGGCGTTGTCCTCAAAGGCAACCCACGTGCCGTCGGGCCTCCTAAACGGCCTCCTCTGCCTCACTACTATGGCCCTAAACACCTGCTTCCTAAGCTCGGGCTTCCCCTCCCTCACTACGACGACCACCATATCGCCGACGCCGGCGCCTGGAATCCTCCTGTGTACAGTCCTAGAGTAGTGACCCACGACGCCTATAACGCGGACAAGCTTAGCGCCGGAGTTGTCAGCGACGGGGACTAAGCTGTTCATGAATATCCCCGGCGTTACGTGGAATCTATA
>WYEI01000077.1 GCA_009903905.1 Pyrobaculum sp.
GTATCCAGACTGCTCCCCCGAGTGCATAGAGGCGCTACAGACCGCCTTCCACCTCTGCCACTTCAGGTCGGAACGCGACGTGGAGATCTGGACGCCCTCTAGAGAGGGTTTAAAAAAGTCCTACCTCTTAAGGCAGTGCCACCAAGAGGTAGGCGACTTGGTGTACGAGACTTGGTCGTGCTACAAGTCGGGGGAGGCGCACTGCGGCGCCTGCGAAAGTTGCAGAAATAGACACGCCGCGTTTATCGAGGCTGGACTGCCCGACTGCACCGCCTATTTATCCCCACCGGGCCCCGGCTTCGAGAGGCGGGGGCAGTTTTATATCCACATGAGCTGTAAGGGCAGGTAATCGTTGCGGAGGATCCGGCGTCCTGGCGGTGCTGACGCCGACAAGCTCGCGGCGTTGTTGAGCCGGGGCTCAGCTAATCATGCCGTCTTCACCCCTCTGCCGTTCCCATGTCCATCACGTCTCTTTTCCTCCGCAAAGCGATTTATAAAGACGCGGTCGCCTGAGGTTAAGCGTCGGCACGGTCCTCCGCGCCTCCTCCACCAAGCCTTGGTCTATGGGCACCTCTCTGTAGCGTTCGCCAGCGCCGAGCTCAGCCTCGACGACGCCGAAGGGGTTAACGACGAGAGAACGGCCGGTGAATCTCTGGCCGTAAAGCGCGGCCACCGCGACGTACATGCCGTTCTCCACTGCGCGTGCCCGGGCCAAGACGTGTAGCGTTTCCTCCTTGAGGGGGCCGGAGTACCAGGCGGCGGGCACGGCGGCCAGCTGGACGCCCGCCAAGGCGAGCTCCCTGAACACCTCGGGAAACCTGAGCTCGAAGCAGACGGCGAACCCCACCTTCACGCCCTTTACGTCAAAAACCTGCGACAACTCGGCGCCTGGCTCCACCACGTCTGACTCTCTGTAGCCGTAGGCGTCGAAGAGATGCGTCTTTCTGTAAATCCCCACCAACACGCCGCTGGGCGACACAAGCGCCGTGGTGTTGTAAACCCTCGGTCTAGGCCCCCTCTCGAGAAACGCCCCAGCCACGTGGGCGCCGCTCCGCGAGGCGATCCGCCCAAGTCTCTCCACGAAATCCTCTAGCGTAGTAGCCCTCTGCCACACCTCCTCCGCCGGGAGGCCGGTGGGGTCGAAAAGAGAATACTCCGGCAACAGGACGAGGTCGGCCTCCTTCACCAAGCCCGCCACCTTCTCCACGTCGCCGGGCTGAATCTGGGCGATGCCTAGCCTAAACATAAATACGAGAATTTGCGGGGTTATACATGTTGAGCCTAATTGCCTCAATCATCCTCATCACGCCTTCAGGCGCCTTCTCGCCGGGGCCGCTTACGGCTTCGGCAATTGCGCTCGGCGCCTCTAAGGGGTGGAGGGCCGGCCTATACGTCGCCGTTGGGCACATGCTTTTTGAGCTACCCTACGTTTCCGTCCTCACATACCTCTTCCGTAGCGTAGATGTGGAGCCCTACAAGACCTACATGGCTCTCGCCGCCACGGCCTTCATAATTTACTTCGCCTACCTCCTGCTGAGAGACGCCTGGGGGATAGCCAGGGGGGCGCCGCCGACGCTTCCCAAATCCACCTTCGCCAGCCCCCTCGCCGCCGGCTTTCTGCTGACTGCGTTGAACCCCTACTTCCTCCTGTGGTGGCTCGGCATGGCCGGCCCAATTCTAGTCGAACTGGCGACTCAGCCGCTCTACGTCTTCGCCGCGGTCTACGCCGTCCACGTCGCGTTCGACTACTTCTGGCTCGGCCTAATGGCTACGCTGGCAGGCGCCGCGGCGCGGCTACTGACGGCGAAGCTCTACGCCGTCTTCCTCGCGGCCCTCGCCGTCATGCTTCTATACTTCGGAGTTGACTTGATCAGAAACACTCTTTAATATGTTTAACATCGTCCTTGCGTTGTCAAGCATTGAGTGGTTGTTGTTGAAGAAGATATAGGCCTTGTCGGGCCTCAGCCTAGCCACCTCCTCAGCCACAGCCCTCAGCTCGTCCTCCTCGTAGTGGTGCGAATACCAGAAAGTCCTGCCGTGCATCCTCAAGTAAACGACGCCGCCTGTGGAGACTATCCACGTGCCGTCAGGCGAGTCCACAGACACAAGCGTGAAGCCGACCCTCTCAGCCCACCTCACAACCTCGTCGCGGAACCAGTCCAGGTGCCGAAATTCAAACGCCGCCCTCGCCCCCAGAAGCCGGGCGATTTGCTCCACCCGTGCCATATTTTCTGCAGTTCTGCGGAAAGTCGGCGGCATCTGGAAGAGGTAGAAATCGACCAGCCGATCCAGTGGGCGCAACACGGCGAGAAAACCCTCAAGCCTCTCCAATGCCTTTTCAGACAACCTGCCGAAGTGCGTAACGCCTCTGTACACCTTGACGGCCCACCTCAGCGCCCTCCCCACCTCCGCCCACCTCTCCACCTGCCCCGCGGCGGGCACCCGGTAGAAGCTGGCGTTGAGCTCAACGGCGTTGAGCCCGCTGTGTTTTACGTACCACTCCAGAGACCGCCCCAGGTTCCAGGAGTAGAGCCACCCCGAGGTCCCTACGTAAACCTCCACGCCAGGCGACCAGAGAGGATTTATTTCTGTAGCCACGTATTTCCATGACGGAGCCCCTCGCGGAGCGTGAAAGAGAGGGGAGCTTAGGAGGAGGGAGGCAGATTGGAACTACATAAACTCACTGCCGCCGCGGGCAAGAGTAGCTAAGCTCTTCATAGAGACGGGGAACCTCCGCCTCTCCCAGAGATCTAAGGGTTCGGGCTGGAGGAATTCATCGAACACCTGAGGAGGGCCAACGTCTGGGTCACGTAAAGAAAAACTTTTAATACTCTGCAACAACACCGCCAGAGAGCCCCGGTAGTATAGCCCGGACTAGTATGCGGGCCTGTCGAGCCCGTGACCCGGGTTCGGGGGAGAACCCGCCCAAAAATCCCGGCCGGGGCGCCATGTCGTTTTCTGTTCCGTCTAAACTGGACATATGTTCAATTCAGCAGGCCTGCTGTTGTTGGTTCTACATATAAGCCAGGTTCGGCGTTTCAATTCGATATTAGCCTATTCACAGCGATGCTGGCCTCAAGGACGCAGAAAGGTATTGGTTGAAAAAGGGGATCCTCTTTAGGATCTTTTCGGCGATCTCCCTCTGCCTCGGCGTTCCGTTCTTCACCTTTTCAGCGAGATAAAGCGCTATGGCCCTTCTGATTTCGTCGTCTCGCTCTGCAAGCTTTAGGAGGTCGGCCGTGGTGATGTACACCACGTAGTTTGGGCCTGATTTCACAATGTTGGGTCTCAGCTCCGCCGCCTTGAGCTTGTCGGCGACGGCGAGCGCTTTTTCTATGTCGCGGGTGAAGTATTTAGCGACGAGGGAGCCGCCTCTGCCGCTCACCAGCTCGAGATACATCACGATGCCTTCCACAGTTATGCTATTCTTATTCTGCTTGGCGGCGGCTCTAAAGCCGTCGTCGGTGGCCAGCTTTATGTA
Source organism: Pyrobaculum sp. (assembly GCA_009903905.1). Next base: position 3,482 of record WYEI01000077.1, read on the forward strand.
AATCCACTTATGGGCCTTCAGCAGATCCAGCAGTTCGCCGTATGCGCCAGCCGCCTCTCTAAGTTTTACAAACGCCTCTCTGCCCGTGGCGACTAGGGCCTCGTACGTATTTGCGACTAAGCCCAGCCTCCAAGGCTCCTTAGCCGCAATTGACAATACATACTTTCCACGTAGAATCTCCTTCCTAGCATTCCCATCCCCCAGCCACGTGGTGAGGAGATGGCCCCACTCCCCATGTTTGAGATAGTCCGCAACTAAGCTTATCGCCTCGTTCTTGCTCCACCTCTGCCTCCAGCTTCTTGCGATGCCACGTATTAATACACTCACGCCTTCGCGTGTCAAGTTAACCGATTCGACGCGTATGTAAAGCTCTCCGTATCTCGCCGCGGCCCAGGCGAACGCTTGCCAGGGCTGTGTAGTGCCCATGGCAGGACGACCGTCCATCTCGCCTTCATCGCTTGCCCTCCAGCCCAGCTGGAACTGCTCAAGCCTCTCGCGCGGAAGCTTCAACACGTCGGGGAAATGCGCCTTAGCTGTTACACCGTGGATTATAAATTTCGGTGCGGCCACCCTTGTCATGCGTATCCACGTCCCGTCTGACGCGTACAGCCTCATCCCCTCCAACCTGTAGGCGTCCTCCATAACGGCTCTATATATCGAGATCAGCTTAGCCTTCGCCTGCCTCTGCGCCTCCAGCAGGAGTTGCCTCACCGCGTCTCTGAAGTCTAGGAGCTGGCTCTTCTCCTCCTCGGTGAGCTGAAACGTCTCTATAATCCTCTGTGTCGCGTATTCGATATAGGTTGCCCACGCCAGGAATGCCCAGTCCACCGGCCCCCGCAAGACTCCATGTCTAGAAACCAGCTCAAGCACCTCTTCAATAGTCGGCGGCTCGACGGGCCTCAACGCGAGCTCTAGACGTTGTTTAATTTCGTTCAACTCCATAATGCGTTAAACGCCACAACACATGTTGAACCGTGATCCTGTCCATGTCTTTTCTTTTTGCTTCGTTATAAAGCCTTTGCTCCGTAGGTAGATTTACAGGTGCGGAATCGTAGGTGTAGGTACGCCTATGTATCAATATCTGCAGGCATTATTCGTCGTGTTGTGATGCCGTCAACGCTCGCCTAATGATGATGAGGCTCAACAAGACGAAGCCAGAGGACTACATGCGGCCTCTAGACGTCCCCGGCGGCAGAAAACAAAACCCCCATGCCTGCAAAGCTCAAACAATCCGTGACCCGGGTTCAAATCCCGGCCGGGGCGCTTTCTGCGTCTATCCTCGTCTTTGTAAAGCGACGCTTTTGTAAAGTCGGCGAGCTTTCTCCGAAAGCCCCACGTTCTTCACTGGGTGCATCAATGTTTTGTAGAGACGCTTGGGGATTACGCTCAAGGCGAAGAACGTTGCGGACCGCAGAGATAAACGGTGGAGCGCAAAGTCAGCGTGGGGAATAGGCCACAGCAGGTATTGCCCAGACGATGCTACTACTATGGCGGTAAAGCCCTTAACACCCAGCCTCTTATGCGGCAGTAGGCGCAACGGCGATTTTAACGCTATGTTTCATACTTCACAACAGGCACGCGCTGAGTCATCCACGCCGCGGCGGCCCACATTCTCTCGACCTCCTCGGGCCGTGCTTTTCAGTGACGTCGGCTGAGGTCAGTTTTATTGGAAGATTTTTCCGAAGTGAATTCGGGATAGAAATGCTTAAAAATACCAAGGTAGATGACGGTCATGACCACAGAAGTGAAAGGTCCGTACCTAGGGATGAAAATACCGGAGGATCTATGCTTCAAAACAGACGCTGGCGAGAAGTGCTTCCGCGACTATAAGGGCAGGTGGTTGTTGCTCTTCAGTCACCCCGCCGACTTTACGCCGGTGTGTACCACCGAGTTCGTGGCGTTCTCTAGGAAGTATGAGGAGTTTAAGAAGAGAGGCGTCGAGCTTCTGGGCCTCAGCGTAGACACCAACTACAGCCACATAGAGTGGAAGAGGCAGATCGAGCAGGCCTTCGGCGTCAAGGTTCCGTTCCCCATAATTGCAGATGTGGACATGAAAGTGGCGTCGATCTTCAACGCCGTGCCGCCTGGGCAGAACCTGACGGTGAGAACAGTCGCATTGATAGACCCAGACCTAAAGCTTGCCTGGTTCGCCGCGTATCCCTACACCAACGGCCGCAACGTTGACGAGATACTGCGCGTAATCGACGCTATTCAGTTCAGCTACAAGTACGGCTATGCCACGCCAGCCGACTGGAAGCCCGGCGACCCGGTCATCGTCCCGCCTCCGCCCACAGTTCAAGAGGCTGATAAGAGGCTCAAGGAGCCCGGCATCGAGTGCAAGTATTGGTGGTTCTGCACCAAGAAGTACGAACTTGTGGTAAAGGCCTAAAACCAGTCTGTGAGTTTTTTCAACACTATCTCCACATATCTAATTCTCTTTCTGAACCTCTTAGGCGCCCATCTCTCGAGTTCTTGCATGTCGTTGTAGGCGGCGTAGGCCGCCCTCCAGATCTTCATAGGTAGCCCCACGTCTGCGTATATGTAGCCGCCCGGGATTCGGGGGATGTACAGCTTCTCCACCGCCATCCCCAGGTCTACGTCGAAGCGGTAGGCGAAGCGGTCGAAGAGGGCGAAGGCGGCGAGGAACCTGGCGGCGCGGTCGTTAAGCGAGAGCTTCACCACGTCGGCGAACCACCGGTTCTGCCAGAGGG
>WYEI01000171.1 GCA_009903905.1 Pyrobaculum sp.
GTATACATTTCGAAGTGTGGTGGCCTTGCGTTGCGTTCTTTCGCGGCTTCTTCGTCTATTTTGCGTTTTATGTCTTTCCATTCTCCTGTCAAGGGCTTCTCGATAGCCACGTATTTTCTATGGTTTTAATTTAACTTCTGTGGTTGGGGAGATTAGCTTGACGAAGTCCATATACGGTATTACGTATTTTGTCTGGGTTCTTATGTACTGCTGTATGTGGGGGGCTAGGGCGTCGCATGGGTTTTTGTATTTTCTGAGTAGGCCGTGGTGGAGGTCTACCACGTAGAGGTATGTATGGTGCTTCAGGGTTCTGGCTAGGGCAACTGCGTCGATTACGCGTCGGTCTGGTATTTTGCGGAGTTGTTCTAGCCGTTTGGCGCACATGGTTTCCCACTCTATGGGCTGGATGTGTATCTGGCTGTTTAGCGACGTTACTGTCTTGACTTCTATCAGTCTCACCTCGTCGGGGCATATGGATATTAGGTCTATCCCAGCCAGTGGCTTGTCTCTTAGGTCTATGACGCGGCATCTCTCCGCCTCCTCCTGCTGTATTACAATCTCCTCGCCCTCCTTGCCTTGATTTATGATGTTGGCGGCCCACTCCACGCCCAGCGCCAAGTAGCCCAGAGGCCTGTAGAAGGCTGTTAACACAGGCGCCACGGCTATGTCGGGCTGGCAGGCCCTGTCTATCTGTTGCGTCCAGAAGCTCTGCTCCGCCACTATCCTCCTTTTCAGCTCCTCCCTCTCGGTGGGGGACAGCCCGCGTTTTTTCTCCAGCTCCTGTAGCTTCCTTGAGGCCTCTGTGTATATGGTGTTGCGCAACTTCTGGCATATCTGCTCCGCCTTTTTCTCTAGCTCCTCTCGTATCTCCTCCAACACGTCGCTGGGGGGTAGAGGAGCTTGGTTCGTCTTGTTTACCTCCATGGCTATGTTCAATATGGAGAGAGGCACCTCCCCCTCGGCGCCGCAGGGGGTGTTGCCCGGCTTGAAATACGCCGTGACCTTTGCCAAGCTGTACTCCCTCTCTCCCGCCGGCGTGGGCAGGGCGAGCTTGGCCTCGCCTTTGAGGATCCAGAGGGTGCCGTCTGCGAAGCAAGGCTTCTCCACCTCCACCTCCACGGCGGTCGGCAGTTGTGATATGTGGTACTCCACCACCGCCTTGGCCAGGGGATGTTCCACTGTGATTCTCTCTGGGCATTGGCCGCCGAAGCCGGCCGCCTCGGTTAGGCATCTGCCCCGGCAGAACTTCCCCAACTCGCGGGGTAGATACTTCACCTTTATGCATCCATCTTTTTCTTCGTAGCTTCGGGGGTCCAGCGCGGCTAGTGTGTTTAGGATTAGGGTTTTCAACTCGTCGTCTGTGACTACGTCTGTGCACCGGGGGTCTGCCTCCATCTTTATCCGGTCGCTTGTCAACAGCTCCTCAAGATCCTTAAGGGCGACGGCCCTCTGCTGCAGTAGCTTGTCCACCTCCTCCTCTGGGCTTCTGCCGGCTAGGGCCGCCTCCACTATCTTGAGGAACTCCTTCTCGGTGGCGGCGTCGCCCAGGTAGTCGAAGACTTTGCCGAGCGTCTTCTTGATCTCCTCGATCTTCTGGAGGAGTATCTGGTAGATGCGGCCGTCTATGGTGTCTGCCACCAACATGTTGTATACGAAGACGGGCTTGGTCTGGCCGTAGCGGTGCACCCTCCCGATCCTCTGGTCCAGTCTGCTGGGGTTCCAGGGCAGGTCGTAGTTTATGAGTACGTTGGCCACCTGGAGGTTGAGGCCTTCGGAGGCAGCGTCTGTGGCCACCAGTATCTTGCCGGAGCGACGAAACTTGTCCTCGGCGGCTTTACGCTCCTCCTCGGCCATGCCGCCATGGAGGGTCACCACCTCCCTCGACTCCGCCAGCCTCTCGGCGAGGTAGTACATGGTGTCGCGGTACTGGGTGAAGATGATGACCTTGGAGTCTTTATGTCTCTCCAGTAGTTCCAGTAGCTTCTGGTATTTGCTGTCTATCTTCGCTGCCTCAGCCAGCTGTTTAAGTCTGCGGAGTTGCTCCAGCTCCCTATCGATCGCGTTTATATCGGCGACGACGTGCTCCAAGGCCTCTCTTTCGGTCTTCACGTCGTATGTAGGCTTCAGGAGACCCGCCTTCATCTGCTGGAGGGCTTGTATCCTCTTCTCCACGGTTTTCTTTATCGCGGCGATGCTGGAGGATGCCCTCTTCTGGAAAACCACCGCGACTAGGCCGAGGGCCCTCCTCCTTCTGCCCTTTGCCTGCCTAGCCGCGTCGTAATAGTATTTAACGTAGCGTATAACCTCGGCGTAGAGCCGGCGTTCCTCCTCTGTGGGCTCCACAACCACGGGCGGGCTTACGTATCTCTCCGGAATACCGGCCTCCTCCTTTACGTCTTCTCTCAGCCTCCGCACCACGAGCCTCTTGACGGCGGCGCGGAGGGTGCCCTCGTCCACTGATGGATCTAGTAGTCTGAGCCGCGCCACGAAGTCGTGGCGTTTGCCGTGGTGGGGAGTGGCGGAGAGGAGGAGCACGTTTCTCGCCTTGGAGGCCACGGCCTCCGCCGCGGAGTACCTCTGTGTGGGCCCCCTTGCGCCTACAGTGAGGTTGTGGGCCTCGTCGAAGACGATTAGGTCCCACTCCTCCTCTAGGTATTGCTTTTCATGCCTTTTTAGGTAGTCCACGCTGACCACTACGCAGTCTGCCCCGGGGTCTTTCTCGATGCAATGTATGTCGAATTTCTCCGCCAACTCCCTCCTCCACTGGAAAGTAAGGAATCTGGGCGTCACGACGAGAACCCTCCTGGCGAGGCCGCGGAGCATAAGCTCCTTTATCAAGAGGCCGGTCATGATGGTTTTGCCCAGGCCGACGTCGTCCGCCAGGAGGAGCCGCAAGGCGCCTTCGTCGTACAGCTTTCTAAGAGCGTAGTTTACGAAGTCCAGCTGGTAGGTAAGGGCGTTTATCCTGCTATGCGACGGATTTACACATGGCGTGTATCTGCTGTGTAGATGCACCCGAAGCGCCAGCAGAGACAAAGGCGACAACACAACATGCCTCTTCACCCATATAAAAAATATGACGGTTGCTAGTCGCCTCTATCTCTACGCTTAGATTTACGTTTTTCTTACCACCGTTGTTATAGAGAAGATCTTTCCTGCAGAGAAGATACAGGAGAAGATAAATTATAGCTATTTGAGACGGATCCGCGACGTTGATTACCACTTCGATGTTTAACATACAAGCCCTCAGAAGTGATGAGTTCTAATGAAAAACAAGGCATGAACCACCATAGAGCTCCGGCTGAAGGTTCGCCAGTTCCAAGCCGTCTACAAAGCCGAGGGCTTCCCAGTCTCTCACCGTAAAGACCGAGTGGGGCGCCCCTTCCATAAACAGAAAGAGCAGAAGTGTCCGTCTGTTTCAAAGAGCCTATTGCCGTCTTGGGCCCACGTCAGCGGGTATCTGCGGCGTGTCCTTTCTTCAGGGCCCTGACTCGGGTCTCAAATCGACTCATGACTTGTCGCCAGTGGCGTATATAACCATTCACGAGTCTGGGTACCCTTTCTATCGCCTTCACGGCACCTGCCGTGGACGGCGTATATTCAAGTCGGCGTTTTGAGCTTACCTGGCAGGGTCTGCTGGAGGGTTAGGCAGGTGGAGCCGCCGCGTGCCGCTGGCATCCGAGGGGGCTGGCTAAGCTTGGCAGTCGACTACCTCGACTTTGATGTTTTCGAGGGCTTGCGCTGTGTTGGGCAGTCTGTGGTCTGTTGTGAGGAAGCGGGCCTGGGGGATGCCGTTGTTTCGCATGTACTTCTCTATGCAGAGCAGTTGGTATCTGTCCTCCCTGTCGGTTCCTGAATCTAGGTCTAGCCATAGTTCTTTATCGTCTATTTCTGCGATCTCTATATTGTTTTGTTGTAGTTCTTTTCTTATTGAATCTACTACTTTGTCTGGGAATACTAAGTAGTTTCTCTGTTTTTTAAAATAGTTGCGTAGATAGACTATGTAGTTTATTGGCGATACTTTAGACGATAGCCGCCGTAGCAATGTCTCTTCCATGTGTTCTTCTAGGTCTCTTATGTAATACCGGGCGATGACCCTAAATAGAAACGCGACGTCGGCGTAGCCCTTGAGCTCTAGGAGCTGGACCATCTTTTTGGCTATTTCCTTCGTGCTTCTCCGCCGCCTTTCACCGCTTATATTTGAGTAATATTTTTTGACGAAATCTCTTATTATCTCAAATCTTTCAAGAAAAAGATGTAGTCCTTTTTCGATTTTGCGTCTTATCACTTTTAAAACGCAACTTGTAACAACTAGTCTGTCCTTCTGCTTTATCTTATGTCTGCAGTTTATAAGGTATCCTACATCTAGAAATTTGATCATCAAGAGAGGATCTCGTCTACTATTTCGTTGAGCGCTGCAACTGCGGTTTTCTTGTCGATTTTCTGTTTTTGGAACAGCTTGTAGATGATGTACGTGGCTAGCTCCAGCGTCGCTAGTTTTTCCAGCTTCTGCGCCGCCTCAGGCGGACACCCGCGGTCGCACGTCTCGTTTATCTCTACATATTCCATGAACAACGCCATCATTATCTCGTGGAGCTTGTCCAGGACCTCGTCTCGGCTTTCGTAGAGGAGATCCTCCAGAGTTTTGCCGCCGCCGACCGGTATATCTAGCCGCAGGACCTCGGCGTACTCCTCCACGACGCTTTCGAGGCTGGCCTTCACGGGGTCTGCGCCTAGCCGCCTGAGCTCCGCCAGGGCCTCCTCTATCTCCGGCGCGTATCGCTGTATAACTGTAGCAATGTTGGAGACGATTTCCGCAACGTCCTCCCCCGCTTTCTCCTCAACCTCCTGCAGTATCCTCCGCCTGAGCTCCTGCAACCTTCGGTACAGCTGGATGAGCTCGTTGACGCGCCGCGTCGAGTACTCCTCCTCCGCAAAGGCGCCGAGCCCTACCGCAACAGCGGCTTCCCCGGCCATGCCTCCTTCACCTCCTCTAGGCTATATACGTACGTGAGGAGCTCGTCGAGGCTCCGGTGGGCCCACGTCTCGAGGACCTGGTCGGCTGCCTCCTTCACCTCCTGCGGCAGATCGGCGGGGGCCGTCGAGGCGAGTTCGTAGATTATGACATCTTCCTCGACTCTGGCCACTACGAAGCCGTCTATCTCCATGTCGTCGAGGGTGTCAAGCACCTCGCGGGAGAATGGGCCGTATTTATACATCTTCCAGTGGAACACCGTAGCGCCAAACCTCCGATACAGCTCCCTGTCGATTAGGAATAGCAGCTTCATGAGCTTGGTGCGGGCCATGGGCCCGCGCCGCAGTATGTACCTAATCAGATCGGCCTTATAGGCGTCAAACATAACGTCCACGTATTATATATTTTTAGGTATAAAAAACCTTCCACTTTGTGTTAGGCATTGCAGAGGGCGCCCTAGCCACGGCGGTCTTCCCAGGGCTGTTTAAAGGCAAGTAGCCACCTCTCGAGCCCGGGCGCCCTTGCGACCGCCTTCGCGGCCTCCTCCACGATTCTCCTATGCATTATCTGCGGCCTCTCGCGGCATGCCTCGGCCAGCTTGTAGGCGATGGACAGCAGGCCGCTGCGGGCTCCACGGCGTATTCGCCGAACGGCGTCTCCAGCAGCAGCCTTCCCCTCGCGGCCCTAGCCTCGACGGGGCATCCGTCGAGCTCGCGGAGGAGCCTCCTGCCCCTCCCCGACTGTAGACGTCCCCCCTCCTCTCCGCCAGCCCCCACTCCAGCGCCAGGCCCAGGGCGGCGTACGCGTAGTGGCCCCACGTGCGCTCGAACAGCGCGAGGCGCGCCGACCCGCCCCTCGCCTCGAGCGCCCTCAACGCCCTGACCACGTCGCCGAGGCGCACGAACACGCGGGGAACGCCTCCCAGCCTAATATCTCCACGGGTGATCGGGGCCGCAGTGGAGAGTCCACGCTGAAACTATGACTGCCGTGGGTAGCCGCGGGGATCCCTCTCGGGGCCGCTGTGATTCGTTCTCGACGCGCCGGGGGGGGGGGGAGCGGACAGGCTCGGGGCGCCTGGGGGGATAAAAAACATATAGCTAGGCGGGGTATTCGCCATGGCTGGCATTCGCTCGCCTATAGCGGTTGTCGTGGGGCATGTGGATGTGGGGAAGACCCTTCTGCTCGACAAGATTAGGGGGACCGCCG
>WYEI01000127.1 GCA_009903905.1 Pyrobaculum sp.
TCGCGATGGCGTAGAAGCCGTCTAGAACCGCCGCGTTGGCCACTATGTATGTGGCCGTGACGATCCCCTGGCCGCCGCGGCCGAGCCAGACCGTTTCGACGCGCATGGGCATCACGCATCTCTTCTTTAAAACTCTTTACTTCTATAGAGTATTAACCCGAAAATTGCTTAGGTTGAAATTGTCTTTTATAGTAATGAACTAACGTGATAGATAAGCCATAGGGGGCCGCGGCTCCGAGCGCGGCCACGGCGGCGTACTGCCTATTTGTGAGTCCTGGAGAGAGGTTCTGGAGGTTCCACCTAGGAATACGTCTCTCTCTGCAAGCTACCGAGAGAGGGTTCGTGGGCGACGAACATGCCGAATACGTAAACTCTCGGAATCTTGCTGTAGACGTCGGCGCCGTTGCTAGTCACCACTCGCTTCTCAGTCACAGAGGTGTTGACTATTCATTTGGTCTTTTTAAAATGCCAGCTTTTTTTCGCCAGCGGAGTGGGCTCCTCCGGCACGAGACCCTCAGGTCTCAGCGCTATTATAGCCAGGGCGATAGCCCCGAAGAGGATATATGCCAGCCAGACTGGGTCGAAGCCTAAGATTGCCGAAAGTTCATATTTGTACATGTCTATCAACCTACGGAGCGTCACGAATATGAAGACGCCGTTGACTACGCCTAGGTCGTTGCCCATGCCGCCTAGTATCATCATTAACCAGGGGTAGAAGGTGTAGGTAATTCTGGTGAAGGAACCTGCAAAAACCGCGCCGACGTACATGGCGTATAGAGCGCCCGCCACGGCGGAAAGAGCCCCTCCTATGGCCAACGCCCAAAGCCTCAGCCTAGTCGCAGAGCGGCCCATAATCTCCACGAGCTCCGGGTCTTCTCTATGGACTCTCAAAGCCCTTCCGTAGGGAGAGTTGGACACCCTCTCGGTTAGGAGGTACAGCAGAAGCGCCGCCGTGCCCGTCAACAGACTTGCGCCGAGGTAGCGCGCGGCGCCTCCGCCGAAGATCTTCTCAAGAAACGGCGGAAGCGAGACGCCGAGGGTCCCGCCTACGAGCGGCTCGTAGTACCTCCCGATGTAGAAAAGGAAGTCTCCAAGTGCCAAGAGAGTTATAGCTAGGTAGTCCTCTCTAAGCCTCACCGCCGGCGCCGCCATCGCCATGCCTAAAACGGCGCCGGCCGCGGCGGAGAGGATCAAAGCCGCGGAGACCAGCGCCGCGGAGGTCCAAGGATCTAGAGCTTGCGAGAGGGCAGAGACGACGGCCGGGTTGTCGTAGACGAAGTCGCCTTTCACGCCGTATATGGCCATGGCGACTCTAGGGATAAGCCCGCCCACTACGAAGGCGCCGGCGGTGACCGTGAGGACCTTTCCGAAGTTAGGTATGCCACCTATGCCCGCCTCTAGGTTCAACGAAAGCGCGATTACCGCAAAAATCGCCACGTCGACTATAGAACCCAAGACGTAGGAGAGGAGGTCTTGGCCAGTTAAGGCCACGAAAGCCGCCGACAGGAGATATAGGTAAAGCCCTACTAGACTCATCCACCTCATTTCCTCCTGGCGAGCGAAGCCAAGCCGCGTGGTATGACGAGGAGAGACAAAGCCACAGCGATGAGAGGCAGCAACGGCCTGTACTGAAGGACTAGGTAGGGCTCGCCCGTCGCCGCAGAGGCGATCCACGTGGCGAGAGGCACCTCTACGAAACCCATGAAATAGGCGCCGAGTATTGCGCCGAAGACGCTGGTGAGACCGCCTACTATGCTGGCGGCGAAGATGTTGGCCAGCATCATCCAGCCGGTGTCGGGCTCGACGGAGAAGTAAAGAGTAAACAAGGCGCCGGAGTAGCCGGCCAGCATGCCCGCTATGACCCAAGCAATTAAAAAGGCCTTGTCCACGTCAATGCCGAGAGATCTTGCAAGTTCTTCGTTCTCAACGGCGGCTCTCAACGCGACTCCCAGTTTTGTTCTGTAGAGGAAGAGGTAGAGAGAGAAGGCCATGGCTACCATGATCAAAGGCCCCGCCACGGCGAGCCCTTGGATGTCCGCTATGTGGAAATCCGCGCTTTTCAAGGTGTAGCCTCTGGTAAAGACGGCCCAAGACCTGCCGAAGTAGTCTGCGGCGGCGTTGAGGACGCCGAGGAGAATAACGTTGAATGCCATAGACGCCATCATGAGTATAATGGGAGACGCGCCGCGCCTATATATGGGCAACAGGGTGTAGTAAAGCGCCACCGAGGCCGCGACTGAAAAGGGAAGTGCCACGAGCCCAGATAAATACGGCGAGATTCCAAACCGCTGAGTGAAGACAAGCGCCGTGAGTATCCCAACCCCCATAATTGCGCCGTGGGCGAAATTCGGCACTTTAGTGGTGAGAAAAGTCATGGTGAGCGCTACCGCGGAAATCGCCATTACGCTAGAATACATAACGCCGTCGAGAGCCACGTGGGGAGAGAACAAAAGCGCTGCGATCCACCCCACGACGAGGACAGCAATAACAACCCAGATGTCGAGCTTCATAGTCTTTCACTAAGATAACAATTATTTAAATTTGGAGAGAACAAAAGCGCTGCGATCCACCCCACGACGTCATAGTCCTTCACGAAGATAACATTTTTAAAGTATAAGAAACTGACTTACATGAATACGAAAACAATTGGTATAGTAGTAGGTATAATCGTGTTGGTTTTAATCGCCGCCCTACTGCTTTTACAGGGGCCCACAGCTACCTCTCCCACCACAACGCCAACGACGACTCCGCCAAAGACGGCCACAACTACGCCCACTCAGACACAGCAGACAACCACCACAACCGCCGCGGCGTGTAGCTGGAAGCTGGTCGGTATGTACATAGCATCGGAAGACAAGGTGGTTTTCGGTGCGCCGCAACCAGTCCAGCCACCACCTGGAGTAAAGACTCCAGTCATAGTCAACACCACCGCCACCCAAGCCTCCCAAGTTGTGGACATAGGGGTGCTCCAGCCTCTGTCAGGCCGGCTTGGCTCCCTGGGCGAGCTTGCCAGAGCCGCCGCGGAGCTCGCCGCCGAGGACGTAAATCGCTACCTCACCAGCATAAACGCGCCGTTTAGAGTAAGAGTCCTCGCAGACGACACCCAGGCCGACCCCGCCGTGGCTCTAGACAAGTTGAAGTCGTTGCACGCCAAGGGCGTTAAGTACTTCATCGTGAGGACCTCCGGCGAGGTACGCCAAATGAAGCCGTATGCAGATGAAAACAAGCTGATCCTAATCTCGGTCTCCTCCACAGCCCCCGGCCTAGTCACCTCCACAGACTACGTCTTCCGCCTCCCGCCAGACGACACGAAACAAGCCAAGGCCTTAGCCGCCGTCCTCAAGTCCCAAGGCGTCAAGGCGGTGGTGATTATACACCGCAACGACGACTGGGGACGCGGCCTGGCCAATCAGCTGAGGTCTCTCCTAGAGGGGCAGATGGAGGTTACGGTAGCCGCGGCGTACGACCCCCAGAAAGGCGAGTTCTCCGCCGAGGTTAGCACATTGGCGGACAAAGTCTCCGCCGCGGTGTCTAAATACGGCGCCGACAAGGTGGCCGTGGTGGCCCCCGGCTTCGCGGAGCTTCAGTCCATATTCTTAACCGCCGCCAACTACCCTGTGTTGAGCCAAGTGAAGTGGTACGGCACCGACGGCTCCACCGGCCTCAAGGAGCTCACAGACCCCAAGGTTTGTCAATTCGCAGTTAAGGTAGGCGGCTTCGTCAGCACTAAGTTCGCCCCCGCCAGGAGCTCCTACTACCAGAGAGTAAGGGAGTACCTACTGAGTAAATTTGGGAGGGAGCCAGACGCCTACGCCTACAACGCCTACGACGCGGTGTGGCTCACAGCCTACACCATACTTGAAAACGGCGGCGACACCGACACCGCCAAATTCTTCGCCAAGTTCCCCGAGGTGGCCGCCAACTACTTCGGCGCCTCTGGCCTCACGCGGCTTAATCAAAACCACGACAGAGACACCGCCGACTATGAGCTCTGGGCCCTTGTTGGAAGCTAGCGGAGTGGTTAAAAAGTTCGGCGGGTTGGTCGCCCTCGATGGGGTTGACCTCGCGGTAAACCCCGGCACTTTTTCTATCCTCGCAGGCCCCAACGGCTCTGGCAAAACCACCCTCCTCAACGTAATTTCAGGTATATACAGACCAGAGAGGGGCAGGGTTGTCTTTGGCGGCGTCGACATAACCTACGCGCCGCCGCATCTAAGAGCGCGGCGCGGCATAGCGAGGACGTTTCAGACGCCGCGGGTGGCCGCAAAACTCTCTGTTCTAGACAACGTGATGTTTGGCGCAGTCGCCGCGGAGTCCCCTCTGGACTTCCGTTGGGAGAGTAGAGAGGATAAGTTGGCGAGACGTGCCTTCGAAGTCCTCAAGCTGGTCGACCTAGACCACATGTGGGATAGGCCGGCGGCTTATCTAAGCGGGGGTCAGCTGAAGCTTCTCGAAATAGCGAGGGCTTTGATGGCCGACGCAAAGTTGATATTGATGGACGAGCCCGGCGCCGGGCTGAACCCCGCCCTGGCTAAACAGCTCTTTGAGTTTATGCGTGGCCTAGCCCGCCGCGGCTATACGCTTCTCGTGGTTGAGCACCGGCTCGACTTAGCCGCAGACTACGCGGATTACGTGTACGTGCTCTACAACGGCCGGGTCCTCTCCCACGGACGGCCAGACGCTGTGTTGTCTGATAAAAAGGTAATAGAGGCGTTTATGACATGATAAGAGTCGAGGGCCTAGACGCAGGCTACGGCAAGCTTCAAGTGCTCTTCGACATAAACTTCGTGGCGAAGCCGGGGGAGATAACGGCGGTGTTAGGCCCCAACGGCTCTGGGAAATCTACTCTTCTCAAGGCCGTCTTCGGCGTCGCCAAAGTCTACAGAGGCACCATCTACATACACGGCGAAGACGTCACCAGGTGGCCTACACACGAAAGAGCCCGCAGAGGCGTAGCGTATGTGTCGCAGGTGAAAAACGTCTTCGCCTCTCTTACGGTGCGGGAGAACCTGCGGATGGCTGCCTATCAGCTGAGCCATGAGGAGTTTGAAAAGAGACTCGACGAGGTTCTAGACATCGTCCCGCTTAGAGAGATATTGAGGAGGCCGGCTAACGAGCTCAGCGGCGGGTGGAGGCAGTTGGTGGCGATTGGCATGGCTTTGGTGAGGCGAGCCACGGTCTTCATGCTAGACGAACCCACCGCACAGCTTGCGCCGAAGATGGCTGAGGAGGTGGTGGCCGTCGTGAAGAAGTTAAGAGACGCCGGCTACACGGTGGTGCTCGTAGAACAAAACGTAAGAAAGGCGCTGGAGGTCGCAGACCAAGTCTACCTGTTGGTAAGCGGAAGAGTCCATTGGAGGGGGACTCCGGAGGAGTTGCTGAAAGAAAAAGAGCTGGGGCGGGTATACCTAGGGCTCGTTGCCCAGTGACAAATGACCTGGTATCCCATAGGGAGCTCGGAGCCTCAGGTCTTTTACAAGGCCACGCTAGACCTGGTGTAGACTACGCGAATAGCTCTTTTCCTGGCGGCCGCCTTTATTGGGAATCCGTCGTGGGTGTGGACTATGCCCTTGGGCTTGCCGGTGGTGCCCGAGGTGTACAGTATGTGTGACACGTCCTCGCTCCTCACGGGCAGAGGCTCCACGTAGGCGTTCTGCCTCACGCCCCTCAAGGAGTCCTCCCAGAACCACCTCCGCTTCATGACCGCAAGAACCTTAGCCGCTATTGTATCCGCCTCTTCGCGGTGAACCACAGCACCGGGCCCAGGGGCTCTTCATCTCGTCGGGCAAGACGTCGAGGGGATGGACTTGCTCATCCCCGGCAACAGCTACCGTCGGTGTTAGAAACGCCTCAGCCGGAGAAGCTCGACCTCTTCGGGACTCGCAGACGATGATAACATCTGCTTAAAAGGTAATACATTTAAATCTCCTCCTCGCTAGGGCCGTGCCCCGCGTTCTCAACGTGGCCGAACCCGCATATCCCCCTGTGAACGCGACGCAGTCCGGGATCCAGAAATACGAGGTTGTATCCACATCGGAACAAGCCCCGTCGAACCCGCTCGTGCAGCAGGTACGGGTCAAGGCGCTCGACGACCTTTTGATCATCAGACGGGGCACCGGGACGCCTAAGGAGGCG
>WYEI01000224.1 GCA_009903905.1 Pyrobaculum sp.
TTTTCTCGCCCAGCTCCACAGCCACGCTGAAGCCTGCGCTCCTCAGCTTCTTCGCAACTGCCACGGCCTGCGGGTACGCCTCATCGTCGAAGATGTAGATGTAGTAGTCCAGCGGCTTCTCCACGTTGTGGAGCCCCACGGCCTCCATAAGCCTCTCAACGCCAATGGCGAACCCCAGCGCCGGCGTCTTTACGCCGCTGTAGAGCTCCAGCAGGTCGTCGTATCTGCCGCCTCCCCCGACCGCCAGCTTGTACTCCCCGGCGAACGCCTCGAATACAATCCCGGTGTAGTAGTCAAGCCCCCTCACGATGGACATGTCGAATCTAAACCCCCCAAGCCCCGTCGATGCATCTAGGTACTTCACCAGCTTGGCGTAGTGGGCGCCGAGGCTCTGGTCCAGCCGCGTCAGGTGGTCCGCGGCTTCTTGCAAAGGCATTTCGCTGGTCATGTCGTATATCTTCTCAGCCTTATCCCGCGGGACGCCTCCGCTGGTCATCACGGCCACCACCTCCTCCCGCGGGAGCTTGAGCTTTTTATCTAAGGCGCGGTAAATTACATCTCGGTAGGCGGAGAGCCCCAGGGCTTCCAGCATCTTGTCCACGGCCCTCCGGTCGTTTATCTTAACCACGTAATCCGCGGCGCCGGCCGCCGACAGGGACTCAGCCAACACATGCAGAACCTCCGCGTCTGCCCTCGGGGTGGACGACCCCACAAGCTCTATGCCGAATTGGTAAAACTCCCTGTAGCGCCCATGTTGCGGCTCGTCGTATCTAAACACCTTGGTGAAGTAGTACCACCTAACGGGCCTCGGCATGTCTAGGCTGTAGGAGAGCGCCCTGGCGACGGGGACCGTCATGTCGAACCTCAGCCCCAGATCCCTGCCCGCCTTGTCCTTGAAGTAGTAGATCTCGTTGATAACCTCCTGCCCCGCCTTCTTGGCCAGCACCTCGAAATGCTCGACAACTGGCGTCTCCACCCTCCTGTATCCAAAGGACTCGGCAACCCTAGACAGAACATCCTCTATATGTTTCAACGCGTAGAACTGCGGCGGGAGCCAATCCCGCATGCCGCGCGGAGGCCTCCTAAGGTGGTCGGGTAGCCCGCTCATAAAGCGGTTCTCTCCACCACCTCCTGTGTGACGGAGACCCCCCGTTGTTTGATAGCCGTTAGAAGCCTGGGGAAGAGCCTGTTGGACATGCCGACGTATTCCGGGGGCGTGACGCCCGGCTCCAGGTCCTTGATAACATACTGCATGCCCACTGCCACGTTACCCGTCGCTATCTGCATAGCCGTCCAGCCGCCGTGTGGCCTCACGAGCACCTCGTAGACCACCCTCTTTTCCCCCCTGACGCCTACCACCTTCATATATACCAGGTCCGGCACGTCGAATTTAAGCCGTGAGAGGAGTCTCGCCGTCACCGCCCGGGGCGGCGGCTCCCCCTCCTCCGACATGAGGCCTAGGTCTCTGAGGAGGCGGATCTTCTCCACGTGGCCTGGCCACCTAAGCGTTTTTTCGTACATGGTGGTGACCTTGCCGGCCAGCGTCTTAAGGAGGGTTCTGAGGCCGTCTGTGTAGAACGCCTCCAGCGTGCCTACGGGCGAATTGACTTGCTCCACATCGCTCAGGGGGTCAACCACAACGGTCTCCCCGCCTCTGATAAGCCTGGCGGGTCTGGTGTACTCCTCGATCAGATCCAGCGGGCTCCATGTGATGGAGTAGCCCAGCGGACCCACCGGCCTCTCTGGTATGCCCCCCACGTATATGCCGAGCTCGTCAACGTGTCCCAAGTCGGCCACGAGCCTCCCCGCCAGCACGTTGCTGAGGCCCGGCGCCACGCCTGCGTCAGGCACGTACCTAGCCCCCGTCTTCACCGCAATCTCCTGCAACGTGAAGGGGTCCTCCGCGTAGAACGATACGTCGATTGTGTCCAGCCCCGCCTCAAGCACACGCCTAGACGCCTTGTACGCCACGTTGCCCGGGAGGGCGTTCACCACGAGGTCGTAGCCGCCTAGGGGAACCTCCAAGGCGTCTTGCTGAACGGCGGCGGGACAGCCCCTGGCCCTATCCACCGCCACCACCTCATGTCTAGCTGAGAGGACCTCGTGGAGGTACCTGCCTATGTGCCCGCATCCCAGCAGAAGTATCCTCACAATTTTCTTGATTTACGGTATTTTTATCTATGAACACCGTGAGCTCCGAGGTTACGTAATTAGCGACATACCCAGCCGCCACCCCAACCACATACGCCGCATATATCCAAACGCCGAGTAGGTGGAGGATCAGCGTTGTCGCGTAGTTCACCCCGTTGCCCACCGCGGTGGCTACGTGGTACTTGGCCCAACCGGCGAGAAGCGGCGTACGCCGATTTGCGAAGGTCCACCGCCGGTTGAGAAGGTAGTTAGAGGTGAGGCTCGTCTCTATGGCGAGGGCGACCGACACAGGCTTTGGAAGGAAGGAGGTGAGGTGTATCACGGCGAAGGCGACGCCGATTCCCGAGGCGCCCACCGCGGCGAACTTGAGGGGACGCCACCTGGCGAGGGCTAAGACTTGCCTGAGGTAGTCCGCTATGTGGCGGGTGCCCAGCTTAGAGCGACCCCGCGTCCTGAGACCGAAGAGGTATGGCACCTCCACGACGCACCGCGGCTTGCACTGGACGAGGACGTCTAGGAGGATTTTGTACAGCCCCGTGGGCTTCACGTTGGCCACGCACTCTCTTCGGTACGCAAAGAAGCCGGAGACGGCGTCCCTCACGGCCCTCGCCTCGGGGAGGAGGATCCTCGCCAGGAGGACAGCGCCGCGGGACACGAGCCGCCTATGCCAAGGCCACCCCTCAACCCCGCCGCCCTTCACGTACCTCGACGCAACGGCGAGGCAACCCCTCCCCGCCGCCTCGGCAAGCTTCGGCACAAGCTCCGGCGGATGTTGCAAGTCGGCGTCCATCACCACCACCACGTCTCCCCCCGCCGTCCTGGCCCCCTCCACCACCGCGCTTGAAAGCCCCCGGCGGCCCTCCCTCACGAGAACCCTCACGGGGTACCGCCCCGCCAGCCTCCTGGCCACCTCCGCGGTCCCGTCCGGGCTCCCATCGTCAACCACGACCACCTCGTAACTCCTCCCCGCCAAGGCCCGATCCAGACGCTCCAGTAGCTCCGGCAGGTTCTCAGCCTCGTTATACGTCGGGACCACTACGGAGATCATGTGCACCGGCGCCGCAGTCTTTTCATCTTGCCGCGATACACACAATTTTAAATATCTCTATAACCGCAAAATATTAAAACGCCGTATTCCATTTATGTGTGAATCTAAAGCGGGTTTTTGCAGAAAAAGTGGCCTTCGTGTACGGGCCCAGCGGCGCCGGGAAGACTGTGCTTATTTCAAAGGTTGCGTTCGACTTCGCCAAGGAGGGCAGAAGAGTGCTGTGGGTAACCTTCAACGAAGGGAGAGACACCCTTCACGAGACTTGGAGAAGCTTCGGCTGGAAGGCCGAGGAAATAGTTGTTTACGACTACCCCTTCGTGCCGCAGTATAGAGAAACGTTGTTTAACCAGGTGGTGGACCTCGCCTACAAGGAGAGAGCCGAGGTCTTCGTCATAGACGGGGTGGAGGCGATAGTTTTCGACCGCGCCTCGGCGGATGCCTTGACCAAGATCGGCCTCCTCAGCGTCATAGGCATAGAGGCGAAGTACAACCCGCTTGGCGACATCTCCGACGTGATCATAAAGATGGAGGCTAGATATACAAACTACGCCGCCATTAGGCGTATTAAGATACAGAAGGCGCGGGGCTTGGAGGTGCCGAAGCCCATCTACTACCTTGCAATACTCCCCACAGGCCCCGTCTTGCTAAGCGACGAACACGTGCCCTCTGCGGAGCAGAGACACGTGCCGCCGCCGGGCCTCCTGGCGCACCTCGTCAAGGAGGTGCCTCTAGGCTCACAAATAGCCTTATACGGCCCTTACCAACGGCTCTCAGCTGCGGTGGTGGACTCGCCTAACTCTATCGCGTATATCCACAAGCACTACCAATTGGGATTCTTTAAGAGAGCGAAGCCGCGGCTGGTCTCTCTGTTTGAACACCGACGCCTAGAGCACTACGCCCAGAGGATACTTTCCCAGTACGTAATTACACTCGACGCAGAACAAGTGCCGAAATGGTTTAGATCTTTCAGAGACCAGAGGGCAGTTTGGGTAGACATCTACACAACGCCGCCAGACGTCGCAGGCTACGACTACGTGTTCTACGTAGACAAGGAGAAGATAAGAATAGAGCACTCGCCAGAGCCCCCGCCGCAGATTGAATTACCTCTCAAGTAGTTTCAACACCTCTCTTGGCTGAAGCTCCGCCTCGACGGGCGCCCTCCCTATAAGTTTCAGAAGCTCCTCTTCGTAGGCTGGCTTCTCCTCGGATTTATAAAACACTCCTATGGGTATCTTCCCGTAGGGGTCTAGGGTGGGCCACTCCAGCGCCTTTCTGTACGCCTGGAAGTAGTCGGAGGAGTCGTGGCCAGACTCCTCAAGCCTGTAGATGCGTGCCCTGAACCAGTCGTAGGTGTTTACCCGGTTGAACGTGACGCATGGGCTTAAAACGTCCACCAAGGCGAAGCCTCTGTGCGTCAGCGCGGATTTCATGAGTTGCGTGAGGTGGGGGACATCTCCGCTGAATCCCCTGGCCACGTAGGTGGCGCCGGCCGCCAAGGCGAGCGCGAGCGGGTTGACGGGCTCGTCCACGGAGCCGAAGGGCGTCGTCTTCGTCTTCGTCCCCCTGAGCGTGGTGGGCGACATCTGCCCCGTTGTGAGGCCGTATACCTGGTTGTTAGATACTACATATGTGATGCCAACGTTTCGCCTCGCCGCGTGGATCATGTGGTTTAGGCCTATGCCGTAGCCATCGCCGTCGCCGCCAACCACGACCACCTTCAGCCTCGGATTCGCAATTTTCACCCCCGTGGCTATGGCCACCGCCCGGCCGTGTATGCCGTGGATGCCGTAGGTCTTCATGAAGTGGGGTAGCTGCGAGCTACAGCCGATGCCAGACACCACCACCACCTCCTCGTTGGGCACCGCAAGTTCCGCCAAGGCTCTGCGGAGGGCCTCCAATATGCCGTAGTCGCCGCAACCAGGGCACCAAATCGGCGGCCTATTGACGGCGTAGTCCAGCGGCTTCCTGACCTCGACCTTCATAGCCACTCCCCGAGCTCGTCTATGCTAAACGGCTCGCCCCACCACTTCAACACCTTCCTGTCTATCCTCACGCCCTTAGACGCCAGGTAGTTGGCGAACTGGCCTGAGTAGTTGAGCTCCACGGCCACCACCTCCTTGGCGGAGTTCAGCCTCTCCACCCAGGAATCCAGCGGTAGGGGGTAGAGATCCCTAAACAAGGCGACGCCGATCTTCCTCTCCGCGGCGTAGTCAAGCAGGGGCATGGCTGTGGAGCCCCAAGCCACCACATACCTCTCCCCGTCTCCCAGCAGATCGGGAGGCTCCAGCTCCTCCAACACCTTGGCCAACTTCTTCATACGCTTGGCATGCATAGCCTTCCTAACCTCCGGCATGTGGCGGTCTGTTATTACGTCTCCCCTCTCGTCGTGTTCGTCGCTGGTGGCTATATGCATACCCCCGGGCGTGCCTGGGACGGCTCTAGGAGATAAGCCGCTGTTTGTTATTTTATACCTCTTATACTCCTCCCACACCAGCGGGCCCGCGGCGAGTTCGCCCCTCTCGATCTTGAAGCGGGTGGGGTCGAACTCCACCGTGGAGAGCGACTCCGTGAAGTAGAGGTCAACAAGCACAATGACGGGCGTCTGGTACTTCTCGGCGATGTTGAAGGCCTTAGCCGCGGCGTATAGACCCTCCTCAATCCAGCGCGGCGCTATGACCGCGTGTGGGTACTCGCCGTGGGCGGGGGAAAGAGCCATGCTGAGGTCGGACTGCTCAGTCTCTGTGGGCACGCCCGTGCTGGGGCCGCCTCTCTGCGCCAGAAACACCACGACCGGCGTCTCTATCATGGCCGCCAGCCCAAACGCCTCGTGCATCAAGTCGAAGCCTCCGCCCGAGGTGCCGGTGGCGGCCCTGACTCCGGCGTAGGCCGCCCCTATGGCCATGTTTATCGCCGCTAT
>WYEI01000308.1 GCA_009903905.1 Pyrobaculum sp.
CGCCACGCCTTGGAGCGGGTGGCCCGTGGCTAAGTGGCCCATCAAGGTCGCCAGGCGGTACCTCGAGATCTTGGAGAATTTAGAAAACAACGCGAAGTTTAGGGGGCTGGACGTGGAGCGGGTCGTCGTAGTCCACGCCGCCGCCCACAAGGGGATCAGGATCCCCAATATACTGCCGAGGGCCTTCGGACGCGCCACCAGGTTCGACGAGCAGACCGTCAACGTGGAGGTCGTCGCGGTGGAGTTGCCCAAGGAGGTTGTGCCGAAGCGCTACAAGCTGAACTTAGTAAAACGGTAACGTAGAAGCTCCGGCGGCTTTAACCATAAAAATACAGAACATCAACGACTTTGGTGATGGAAATTCCTTTAAGGTGAGCGGTGACCGCTTCACCCCTTGCTGATGGGGGCGTGTAGGGCTATCACGTTTGTATATGGATGTGCCACGTCTCGGAATTTGACGTAGTGTTTCTTGTCTGTGTAGTGTATCGGCACCGCTATCTTCGGCCTCAGCAGAGCGACGGCGTCTGCCGCCTCCTCCGGCGTCATCACAGACCCGCCGCCGATGGGCACCAACAACACGTCCACGTCTTTGACCTCTGTTATTTCTTTGATAAAGTCGGTGTCGCCCATGTGGTATATCCTAACGCCGCCTGTCTCAACTAGGTAGCCTACTCCAAACCCCTTGGGATGTACGGGCCTGCCGTCTCTTGTCTTTGTTATGTTGTAGGCGTGGACCACCGCCACCTTAAAAGGACCCAGCTCTAAGACGTCCCCCGGATTTACTGTCGTTCCGCCAAATGGGGAGTAGAAGGCCTCTATTCCGCCTGGGAAGTGGCCTTCGTGGCTGTGGGTGTAGAGTAGGTAGTCGCAACCCGTCGTGTCCGGCGCATCTATGCAGAGGGTTTTGCCGGAGCTTCTCACCGCCACCCCCGCCGCTCCGCCTATTCTCCACAGATCTACATTTCTAAACCTCAACATATCCGCGGCACCAAGTCGCCTCTGGGCGCCTCCAATATCCTCAGCCCGCCCACCACGGTCTTGAGGAGGACGTAGCCTTTGTACCTCTCGGAGCTTCTAACTTCGCCTATCACCGCAGCGTTTTCAAACCCCAGCTTCTTCATGTACTCCACCACTTCCTCGGCGACGTTTGGGTCTACCGCCAGCACCGCGGCGCCTTCGCTGGCGAGGGCAAAGGGGTCTATGCCCAGCATATTGGCGTAAGACACTACCTGCGGCCTAAGGGGCACCGCCGCCTCCTCCACCACTATGACGGTCCCCGACGCCTTGGCCCAGTCGTTGAGGACCATGGCGAGTCCGCCTCTGGTGGGGTCGCGGGCCGCGTGTATGTAGCCGCCGTATTTCTCCACCAGGGGGATCATGAGCTTGGTCAACGGCTTCACGTCGCTTACGAGACCGCCGCCGGAGCCCTCTTCCACTATGCCCATCTGCCTGGCCAAAATTACGGCGCCGTGGTCGCCGAGAAAGCCGCTTACGACGATCTTGTCGCCGGGCTTCGGCCTATCAACAATGAGCATCTCCGCGACCCCGATCCCCACAGTCGTTATCACAATCTTGTCCAGCTGTCCCCTGGGCATCACCTTGAAGTCGCCGCCTATCAACGCAACGCCCTCCTCTCTTAAAACCTGCATCATGGAGTCTACAATCTTGCGGAGGTCTTCCATGGAGAAGCCTTCCTCCACTACTATGGCGTCTAGCATCGCAACAGGCCTCCCGCCCATCATAAGTACGTCGTTTATACTGCCAGACGCCGCGAGGACGCCGATGTCGCCGCCTGGGAAGAAGGGCGGGTTGACGGTATACGAGTCCACGGTGACCACCAAGTAGCGCCCGTCGCCGATGGGTATGGCCGCGGCGTCGTCGGGGTAGTCAATCCCAATCCCTCCCTCGACTTTCTTCAACCTCTCCTCGAGCCTGGAAAATATCAAAGCTTCCAAAAGCTGAGAGGTCTCGACACCCCCCGAGCCATGCGCAACCCTAATGACCCTCTCCATAAGATCCCTCAAAGCCGTTCTTTAAATTTCTGTCACGATCCTCCGTGCCACCTCCTCGACCCAGCCGCGCAACGGGCCCTCCGCCGAAGCCCCTCTCCAGAGATACGCCTTCAACGCGGCTCTGAGCTCGGGCTTCGGCGTGTCGGGCATCGCCTCCACGACGACTATCTTGGCGGGCTCTGCTATGGGTCCTACGTACTCCCTAATCCTCTTCTTCAGCTCATCTGGCTGGACGTCGCCTTTGTACACCACCACAGGCGTCTCGAACTTCTGCGAGTCCCTGACTCCGATGACCACGGCCCTCTTGACGCCGGGGGTGGCCTCGGCGGCTTTTTCCAAAACCTCCGGCGTTGTGCGGTAGCCGTTTATCTTCATCACCGTGTCGGACCTCCCTAGGGGGAATATGTTCATGTCTTCCGTCATCACCGCGTAGTCGCCTACGTAGTAGACGCCGTTTCTCCACCTCTCGGCGTACCACCGCGGGTATTGGACGGGCATGGCGGGCCAAGGCGACTTCACCACCAGCAACCCCGGCCTCCCCCTCACCGCGTTGCCGGCCTCGTCCACCACGTCTATGTGAAAGCCGGGCATCGGGGGGCCGACGGAGCCCGGCGCGATGGGGACGAAGGTGTAGTTCGGCAGACTCCCCGTTGCGAAAGTGCCAAGCTCAGTTTGTATAAACATGTGGATGACGGGGATCCTTCCGCTAAGCTTCTCGGGGAGGGAGTCTATTGAGGGCACTGTGCCCGTGCCTACGTAGTGGTAGGCCCACTTCCAGTACTTGACCTCCATGGGCTCGGCCGTCGTTAGTATTAGCTTAAGTGTGTCTAAGTTATGGCCCTTAAGCAATTCCGGGTCTTGTCGCGACAAAACCCTCAACGCCCCCGCCGTGGTTAAAAACACAGTCACGGCGTAGTCCTCAATCACGCTCCACCACACGTCCCAGTGGGGATAGTCGGGGCCGCCCTCGTAGACCACCACGGTGGACCCCACCATAAGGGGGCCAAAGAGGACGTAGGTCACGCCAGTTATCCAGCCGGGCAGAACCGTGCAGAAGTAGGTGTCGCGGGGCCTAAGGCCCATCCACCTCGTGGTGGCGTAGGTCTGCGTCAGGTAACCGCCTGCGCCGTGGGCCACGAGGCCCAAGCCCCCGTCGTAGCCCACGTGTAGGCCGAACAGGTGGTGGGCCGACTCCACCACAGCCTCCTCGGCGGGCTCAGCCCTCACGTCCTCGAGGCGGTGATCCCTCCCCTCGACGAGCTTCACGTCAACCCCCATCCTCTCGACGACTAGGACCTTCGGCCTCCATTTGGCAAGCCCCAACGCCTTGTCCACCGTCTCCTTCACCTTTATTGGCCTCCCCCTTCTCGGGAAGGCGTCCACAGTGACCAAGAGCTTGGGCTTGGTGTCGTCCACGCGCGCCGCGAGGTCGCCGTAGCCGAAGCCCGTGAAGACCGGCTCTATGGGGGCGCCGAGCCTCACAGCGGCGAGCATCAACGCCACTACCTCGGGCGTCGGCGGGGCGTAGAACATCACCCAGTCCCCCCTGTCCACGCCTAACGTCTTGAGGACTCCGGAATAGGACTTGGCCATGCCGTCTAGGTCAGAGTAGGTGAGGACCCTTGTCACCCCCTCCTCGCCTCTCCAGATCAACGCCGGCTTCTCCCAGATCCAAGTCCCCTCGTGCCTCCCCACGATGTTTCGGTACGGGCTCAAGAAACCGTCCGGGAACCATCTGACGGCCGGCGGCTCCCCCTCCAACACCTTAGTCCACCGCCTCTCCCACAGCAACTGTGCCGCCTCGCCCGCCCAGAACTCCGGCCTTAAGCTGTCCTTGTAGATCCGCAGGTATTGGGCAGGGGATATGGTCTTGTACTTGAATAGAGGAGGGACCACGCGCTCGTCGCTGTATATCTCCCTCAAGAGGTCCTCCATGCCCCCCGCGGCCTCAGAGGCCTTCGACCATCCGCTTAACGACGTCGGCGATGGGGCCGCGGTATTCGTGGATTCTGCCCACGTAGTTTTCCAAGGAGGGGTCTATTGGCAACTCGTACAACGGCGCCCCGACGCTCTCGGCGAGTCTCCTGGCGTCCTCGCCGCGGCCGAACGGGTATATCCTCGAGCCGCCGCAGTCGACGTAGGCCATGTTGAGCACCATGGCTACGGGCCTCTTGCCGATGTCCGCGAGGTACTCGGCCAGATGCTTGACGACGCCGTAGGAGGCCTTAGAGGGCGTGGTGACGAGCACTGGGAGGAAATCCGTAATCCTGCTCAGGGCCAACAGCTCCTCGCCCATGCCAGGCGGCATGTCCACCACGACTGGGTCCGAGTCGCCGAGTTTCGCGAAGGCCAGAAGCGCCTCGACGGCCCCCGCCTGCCCGTAGCCAGGAAGGACCACGTACCTATCGCCCACTATGCCCCCCAGCGAGAACACCTTGACCCCCCCAGCCTCCAAAGGCTCTATCCCCCCCTTGCTTATCTCGTGCAACCTCCCCGACAGCCCGAAAAGCCGCGGCGCCGAGGCGCCTTCTAGGTCCAAGTCCACGAGGGCCGAGCCGGGCTTGGCGAGCGCCGCCAGAGCCGCGACGACGCTTTTCCCCACCCCGCCCTTCCCGCTCATCACTGCGACGACTTTCCTACGTCTTAACTTCTCCCTAGCCGACTCAAGAAGAGGCCTCATGCCGTCTCCACCTCGTCGACCTTTATGGAGAGCTCGGCCTCTATGTCGTGGGAGCCGCATCTGGGGCATTTGACGAATGTGGGGAGGAGCTCGGGGATTAAATGCAGGGGGTACTCCTCGCCGTATTGACCCGTCAACTGCCTTATCTGCTGGTCCACCTCCTCTTGGCCGAACTCGTAGCCGCATGCCCTACAGCGATATCGCGGAGATCTGACCTTGACCTCAAGCCTGGCCTGCTCCAGCCTGGACTCCCTCTTTAGGGTGTCGAAGGCCTCCGTTAAAATAGACACGTCGAGCTGGGCCGGCGACGGCACCGAGAGGACGACGCGCTTTATCTGCATGCCCTTCTCGAGGGCCCAACGGTCGAGAGTCTGCACCAGAGATAGTGCCAGAGACCACTCGTGCATGTCTACGTATAAGTCCTATTTAAAAAGAGATTTTCCACGTCGCTGGAACGGCTACCCCTCGGCGAGGCGGGGTATGTTGACCACTCTTAGATGTTTAAGACCTCTCCCTATCCTAGATATCCTGGTCACTAGCTCCTTTATCCTATCACTGTCGCCCAACGCGTGGATCACCTCTAGGCAGTTCCTGTCGTCTAGGTGGATGTGGGTAGTGGTCCTTATCACGTCTCTGAACTCGTGCTGTATCTCTGTCACGTTCTTGACCACCTCCCCTACCTCGTGGTCGTAGACGTAGACTATTATTGAGGCTATGGGTCTCTGGACGATCTCTGAGATCTTCTCCGCGATTATTGAGGCGATGAACCTTGACCTGTTGGTCTCGCCTATAATCGACATGGCGTTCTCTATCTCCCTATACAGCTTGTCGTCAAGGGCTAAGCTGATCCTTTTCATAGAATCGAGAAACACCTTAAATAAAAACAATAATATTATTCAACAAAACGTCCTCCGGCCTAGGCGATAAGTCGGCCCCGGCGCCCCCTTTCAACTACTCTCCACTCCCCGAGAGCTCGGGGCCCTCGCGGCGGCCTTCGGCAACGCACGGGCTGGGGCCACGGCGGGTTGAGGCGTCTGCCGCCCTCTTCAGCCGGCGTCGAGGCGCTTCTAAAGGCGACGGCCGGCGCGGAGCCGCCGAAAGGGTTGCATGTGCCAAGAGGTGCTGAATAGCTTGGCTAAATACAGAACAGCGGAGGGGGACGTAGCCGGCGGGGCACGACCACGTCCCCGGGGCTTTATCTTTAAAAAGAGCAATATTTCCTACATGTCCTTCAAAATGGACGATGGCATAACTCCAAGAGATTTGAAGATAGACACAATAAGGGAGGGTCTTAGAGGCATTAGGAAGAGGTACCTCGAATGCGTCTCCTCGAGGAAGAAGGAGGTCTGCTACGCCGTGGCGGCAAACGAGCTCATCTCTATGTTCGGCTCGCTCATGCCCCGCGTGATACACGACCCCGAGGTGAGGTACTACATACTACACGGCGTAGACCAACTGCTCGTCTACGACGCCGACATGGATAGACTAAAACTAACGACCATAGAGGAGGTCGTCAACGCCGTATTCAACTTCTCACATAAAAGTTGATTTTTAAATATTCTTAAAATTATAATATTATTTTAATTCAATAAATACATCTCCGATTAAGCACATAATTATGCTTAATATATACTATTGTAAAAGAGGGTAAAGTTAAATAAGAGGATTAATTCTCAAGTATGCAATTAGGCCGAGTACTCATAGCCTCTATAGGGTATTTTTTAAAACGCGACTGTTCTATAGGCTACGAGGCGGGCCGTATATTAAAGGCGAAGGGGTACGACGTCGTTGAGCTATCGGGCGACGTCTTCGCCATGGTCGACGAGTTGAGGAGCCGTCCCCACGACGTGTTGATACTGATAGGCACCATCCAGAGGGGCCGCCCGCCGGGGACTATAGACGTCTACGAGTTCCGCCCCCAGAGCTTCAAGAACCATATAGAGGCGGCGGACGCGTTGCGGCCGTCGCTGGAAGGCCGCATATCGCTTCAAGACCTATTGACAGGGCTGAGCGTGTTAGGCCCCACGGCGCAGAGGATATACGTGGTAGACTGCGAGCCGCCGGTCCCGGAGCCGGGCATAGGGCTGTCCCCAGAGGGGGAGAAATGCGCAGAGCGCATGGCCGAGAAGGTCGTCGAGTTGCTGGGCCATGTGTAGGCAACTCGACGAGAGGGAGCTGGAGATTTTGAGGGCCGCGTTGACCTCAGAGAGATTCTACGGCATCTACAAATCCACGACGATACCTCTGGCGAGCACTTGGAGGATAATCCGCCGCCTCGCCGAGCGCGGCTACGTGGAGTACCACAGCGGCGACGTGAAGATGACGGAGGCAGGCCTTATCTTGTTAGCGCTACACGACGACGTGGCGCTCAATATATTAGCCAGGAAATACGGCGCCTCCGCGGACGTTGTGAGGGAGTACCTCGAGTTCGTCTGTAGGAGGCTGGGCAACGCAGACTTCCCGATTCGGTCTCTCGTAGATACCGTGGGCTTATTAGGGCTGGAAACCTTGAGGGAACTGCGGGGCGCGCCCGTCGAAGGGCTTGCGGTCGATCTGCTGTTCCGGTTCTGTAGAGACTGCGTCGTTGAAATCGACGGATCTGCGTTTATCCTAGGCAACAACGGTTTTGTGGCGGCGAGATGCAGGTTCTGTGGAGAAGATGTGCGTAATGAGCTCTATCCTGAATGCCCCCTTGCCAAGGTTCTTTTCAATTCTTTGAAAATGCGTTTTTTAAAAGCGCTCAAGAATAACTATCATGCAACTAAAAAGACGTGATTTCCTAAAAGCTTCAGCGTTGGCCTCCGCGTTGGCCGCGTTGAACTGGAGCGCCTTGACTAAAGCCGCTGGCGAGGCCATAAAGAGCGGCGACATAGGCGTGGTCTGGTTCGAGGCGCAGGACTGCGCCGGCAACACCACGGCGATAATACAAGCCACCGACCCCTCGTTGGTCGACGTATTGCTGGGCACTACGCCGCTGGTCGGCCCCGGCACGGTCAGGCTCCTCTTCCACGAGACCGTCATGCCTGAGTGGGGCACCTACCACGTGACGTCGCCAGCCGACGTCAACAACGAAGAGCTCCTCGGCCACCTGGCGCCGAAGCAGCCGCCCATCGGCGATGCCATGAAGTTGTTAGACGAAATCGCAGAGGGCAAACACGGTCCCTACGTCTTAGTCCTTGAGGGTAGCTTCCCGCAAGAGTTCGGCGTACCGGGTACCAACATATCCACAAAAGGCGGGTATTACTGCGTAGTAGGCCACCGCACCTGCACAGAGTGGCTCAAGAAGCTCCTCCCCAACGCCGTCGCCGTCGTGGCCGTGGGCAACTGCGCCGCCTACGGAGGCATCCCGGCCAACAAGGTGTTGGAGCCTCCGCCCGGCTTCCAGTACGCCACTTGGTCCCAATCGCCGACGGGCGCCATAGGCTTCTTCGACGATCCTTTCAGGGGGATAAAGGGCGTGATACACCAGAGCTACTTCCAGCCGGAGGTAGAGCCCTTCCGCAAGTATATAGACGAGGGCGGCGTGCCCGACCTCAAGACCGTGAAACCCGCCGTGGCCGTCCCCGGCTGTCCCGCCAACGGAAACGGCATCATGCGCACGTTGGCGTTGTTGGTCCTCGTGGCGGCCGGATATCTGGACATCAGCGTGTTGCGCCGCGAGACCTTCCTCGACAAATACGCCAGGCCCAACTTCATCTTCCAGCTGACGACGCACGAGCAGTGCCCCAGAGCTGGCTCCTACGCCGCGGGCGATTTTAGGCCAAACCCCGGAGCGGGCGACGGCAAATGCCTATTCGCCGTAGGTTGCAAAGGGCCTATTTCGAACTGTCCATGGAACAAGGTGGGATGGGTCTCCGGAATCGGCGGGCCGACGAGAACTGGCGGCGTCTGCATCGGCTGTACAATGCCCGGCTTCACTGACGTATATGAGCCGTTCTACCAGCCGCTTCAATCTCCCAAGCTACCTGCGACGCAGACGCTTGCCGCCGTGGCTGGCGGCGCCGCCCTGCTGGGCGTCGCAGGCGCCTACTTGGCCACGCGCGGGGTGAAAAAGGAGGAGAAGAAGGAGGGAGAGAAGAAGTAGCTATGGATCTGTATCAGCTGGCTGTATTTGTGCTTTTTCCTTTGGCGCTGTATATTTTCGCATTCGGCACGGCCTATAGAATCTTCAGGTACGTCTTCCTCTATGAAAAGGGGGTGTACGTGCCGAGGGGGAGAGGTGCTGGACATGCTATTAAGGAGCTTGTCATGACGTTCCTACGTCCTATAATATTCGCCTTTAGAACCAACCCAGTTGAGGCTTTTGCCGGTCTTGTGGCTCTTCACTTCGTCGGCTTGATACTACTAGTATTTCTGTTGGCCCAGCACATAGCTTATCTAGAGTACCTTATACCGTTCTACGGCGTATTACGACCTCTTGCCATACCCATAAGCTCCACCACCGGCGCAATACAAGTAACAACGCCTACTGGATATGTGCAACGTGTAGAGTCGATCTGGGGCCCGCTTACCGTAATATTAAATGGAGATGTATTGACGGTATTTGCACTAATCGGCATCGTGTATAAAATGGTAGAAAAATTAGTGGACAAGCTGTGGCACAAAAGCAAGAGGGTGAGAATAGGCGATTTGCTGATATGGCCCCTCCTGTTTGCCATCGTTGTAACTGGGTGGCTTGCCGCGCATCACTACCCGCCTGGAGTTGATTCGTACATGTTTGTGCTAGGTCTTCACATAGCGAGCGCCGCTACCTTTGTCGCCGTGTGGCCTTTCACGAAGTACTTCCACTTCTTGTGGGGGTACTGGTACGGCAAACTGCACGAGTGGTACGACCTAGCCCTAAAGCGGGGGGCCTGACCTTTTCAGCCAACTGAAAGTACTTTTTTTAAGATAGCGAAAGAGACGATCCATGCAACTTCAGCTTCCCAAGCTCAATCCAGTGACGCTTCACTACTTCGAAAATTGCGTAGGTTGCGGCGCCTGTGCGCTTTCCTGTCCCTATTTCTACGTAGACGAAAAGTATGCACCGGTTGAAAAGGCCGAAATTTTGCGCCAGATGCTGAGGAAGAAGTACACCCTCGCTGGTAAGCTACTAGGCCCCTTGGTGGGTGCTAAGATGCCTAAGTCAGAGGATAAATTATGGGAGTACCTCGAGTATGCGTATAGATGCACTAATTGTGGCCACTGCTACGTGGCGTGTCCACACGGCATTGATAGCGGCGCCATGGTGCGTTTATTGAGGCAGACCCTCTATAAAGCTGAAGTAGCCCCTACATTGATGCGCAACTTCGCCCAGTTTGAAGGCGAGGGATTGTACCTGAGCCACCCCGCTATTAAAAGTATGTGGGAAGAGTTCCTAAAGGCAGCCGAGGCGCCGGTTGGGAAAAAGGGCGCGCGGGTGCTGTTTCTAGTAACCGTCATGGACCTTGTTCTTATGAGAGACGCCGTCTTCAACACGATCAAGATCTTGAAGAAGGTAGGTGAGGATTTCACGCTTCCAGAGAGGCCGCTGGGCGTGCGGCCTCCCATCGGTACTGTGGTGGGGGACCCCCACGCTGTGAAGAAAGTTATTACCGACATAGTCTCTTACATCGAGACGCTTTCGCCACAGATTGTGATGACGATAGATGGCGGCTTCGTCTATCCTAACCTTAGGTTTGAGGCTACTAACGTACTCAAGAAGAAGTTCAGCTTCAAGGTTTTACACATCTCCGAGCTGTTGGCTGAGTACCTCCGCGAAAATAAATTGAAACTGAAGAAGCTTGACATTGCCACTACATGGCATGATCCGTGTCAACTTGGAAGGCGGGGAGGCGTTTTTGAAGAGCCCCGGATCGTGTTAGAGAACTTTACAAACTTCAGAGATATGCCGCACAACAGACAGAACTCGATATGTTGCGGCGGCGGAGGCGGCATGGGGTGTCTACTTGAGGAGGAGCACATGGCGATGTCAAAGTTGCTGGGGGTAGACATATGGAGTTCGTTGAGCGAGCGGGAGAAGAATTTTATTAAACGCAGTGAGGCGGCATACTACAAAGCCATAGAAAGGAAGATGGAGGACGTGAAGAAAAGCGGTGCGAAGGTGGTGGTGACCGCTTGTCCTGTGTGTATAGCTACAATAGCGAGGGGGGCAAAGCTATATGGCGTTAATGTGGAGGTTGATCACTTGGTGAATTTAGTCGCCAAGGCGCTGGAATAGACTTTTCACAGTAGTGGAAAGCCATTTTTTAAAGGCCATCATATACCTTTGACATGTCCATTAAACTCTGGATCGACCCAATCACCCGTATAGAGGGACACCTCGCACTTTACGCCGAAGTAGACAGCACGACAAGGGCCGTCTCCAATGCTCACACGACGGTCATGATGTTCCGCGGCTTCGAGGTTTTTCTAAGGGGGAGGCCGCCGGAGGACGCCATACACATAACCTCCAGAACCTGCGGAGTCTGCGGCGCCGCCCACGCCAACGCCTCCACGCGTGCCTGCGACGCCGCGGCCGGCATGACGCCGCTCCCCATGGGGAACGTCTTGAGGAACTTGGCCTACGCCATGACAGACTACACATACGACCACTCCATAATACTCAATATGCTCGAGGGGCCCGATTACAGCGAGGCCATAGTCAGCAAGCTGACGCCCTCGGTGTGGCAGACGGCGCAACAGACCCCCGCCAACTACTCCAGCATACACGGCTATCGCACCATCGCCGACATAATGAGGGATCTCAACCCCATACAGGGGAGGATATGGCAACTGACAGTGAAGCACCAACGCATAGCGAGGGAGGCCGGCGTGTTGATCTACGGACGCCACTCCCACCCCTCTACGTTGATACCAGCTGGTATATCCACCGACGTAACCTTACTGGCTTCGCTTCTTCAGGAATACTACACCCGTCTCTCCCTACTTACCGCGTGGGCGAAATTCGTCTGGGCCATCTGGCAGGATCTCTATGAGTTCTTTAGAGACCATGTCTCCACCCCCGACGGACAGAGCTACGCGTTGACGCAGGGCAAGACCCACGACCCGCCTGTGATGCTCGCCGGCGGCTGGGCCGACGATCCCGAAATATACAGTAACATAACCGACGAAGCAGGAAGCGATTGGAAACAGCTCTACGCTCTGTTGGACAAGGCCTACAACGCCAGATGGGAGAAGCCGGGCTTCGCCATAGGCCACGAAATATATAGCAAAAACCCCACCGAGATTCAGCTAGGCTATCTAGAGTTCGCCGACTCCTCCTTCTACGAAGATTGGGTAAAGGCCAACGTGGCTCCTCCTTATGGTTGGCTCAAAGAAGACCCGTTAGGAAGGCCGTTGGCGTATGGTAATGACGCCCTCCTTAAGTACCACATGTGGAACAGGACCACGATCCCTAAGCCGGGTGCGATTAACTTTGCCGAGAAGTATACCTGGGCCGCGGAGCCTAGGCTTATGCTTAAAGACGGCAGAATTACGCCCATAGAGACTGGGCCGATTTCGCAACTATGGCTTGATACGCTTCATGCAACAAAAGTCGAGGTGGATGGGCATAGGGCTTGGGAAAGCAATGGGAGCCAGCTGAAGGTTCATCTGCCAGGGGGTACTGTTAATCCCGACTTACCCGAGGGGACCTACGGCGAGTTGACAATAACTTGGAATTTGCCAAAGTACTCCACCACCATGGAAAGACTTTTGGCAAGAGCCGTCCACCTTGCGTTGGTGGTCTCGCTAGCCTGGGCCAACTTGCTCTACGGCTTGCGTCTCGTAAGCGCCGGGAAAGTCCAGACCTCAAGACCGTGGTCTTTCGGAAAGTGGCCTTCGTTTAGTTATTCGTTTGGGTGGTGGCAGGTGCCAAGAGGCAATTGTATGCACTGGTTGGTTCAGCAGAACGGGAGGATCGTAAACTACCAGTACGAGGCTCCCACTACGCCGAACGTCAGTCCACAAAACGCAAGATGCACCGACCCGTGGAAGGGCCAATGCAGAGGACCCTTCGAGATGTCGGTCATCAACAGTAAAGTCACTGAAGAGGTTCCGCCAGATCAGTGGACAGGACTCGATTTCGTTAGGGCGATCCGTAGCTTCGACCCATGTCTGGCCTGCGCTGTACACTTCGAGGCTAAGGGGGAGGGCGGACGCGTCTACAACGTCATTGAAAAAGTTATATGGAACGCTTGCTCGTTGTAGGACTGGGCAACCCCATATACGGCGACGACGGTTTTGGCTCTTGTCTTGCTCAATATCTTTCTCTTTCCAACTCATTTATCCTTGATGGCGACGCTCACGGGATGGGGATACTCGGCAATCTGGTTGATTACGACGTCTTGGTGTTTCTCGATATTGATGTGAAACTGCCGCCAGGCGCCGTGGCGGTAGAGAGGATAGAAGGTTCTCTTACGGTATCCGAGACGAGGCTGGTAGATGCGCACAGAATGCCGCCTTCTCTCTTAGTGGGTTATCTGAGGGCTATGGGTAAAAACCCTAAAGCCTATCTAATAGCTGTAGGTCCCAAAAGTCTTGAGCCTTTGGCCCCGGTGTCGCGTGAGGTCGTAGAGGCGGCCCCTCTGGTTGTCGCAGAGCTGAGGAGGAAACTGGCCGAGTTTGGATATGAGCTGGTGGTGGAGGGTGATATTAAAAAAGGAATAGAAGAGTGCTATAAACGTGTCCTCCGTACGTGATTTAACAGAGCTTTTGAAAGCTCTAAGAGAGCTGAGGACAGCCGTGGATCAGTTCTTAAGACCTGTTGAAGAGTTAAGAAGCTCTCTGGTGGAGCCTGTGGCTAAGTCTCTTGAAGACGAATTCAAAAAGACCTTAGGCTCGGTTCTCTACAGCCGCTTAATAGATCTTGGAAGAGCTAGGGAGCTTTCCAATGTAGATCCCGAGGAGCTTAAGGAGAAGATAAGGAGACATTTCTCATGATATACGGCATTTCTTACGTCTATTGGCTGATCTACGGCTCTAGCCTAGATCTTCCTGCGATCTTGGGGAGGCTTGTGGGACTTGGGTATGAGGTTGGACGCGTCGGTTATAGGGAGGGCGTCGTCTACCTAGATCCTCTCCCCGGCGGCTACGCCGCACGGAGGGTTTATGAGGATGGCGTCGTCTATCTTCTTGCAGATCTCCAAAGAGGCGCTCTTGGCGTCTTTGGCGAGGGCTACGACCTGCTCAATAGAGGAGTTGCCGACGTATCTCGGGCGTTGATAGAGTTGTCTATGCCGGAGCCTCCAAGAGCTGAGTTGCACATATCTTTTGGCCTTAGAGGTAGCGACTGTAGGAAAGAAAAGATCTCTTTTTCTGGTATCGAATTTGTGAAGACAGGTCTCGTCTTGATACACGGGGAACCTCAAGGAGGCGAGGGCATGTTCGTCTCGGTAACGCCTATGGGGAAGGATCGGTATATGACCTATTTGATGGTAGGCGGCGGCTGGCAGTATGTGGTATCTCACATGAAAAGGATAGGAGATATTTTGAACTCCTTGGTAAACTACTTCATCTGCGACCCACAGACGGTATAGACTCAAACTAGTTGAGACGTTAGGCTAACTGTGATAGCTAATCTCGAAGTAGGTATTATAACATATATCAAGTTTAATACTGCTTTTGAAAAGAAAGAGTAACGCTGGAAGGGCGTTTAAGACAGGCGATGTCTGGTCCTTTTCGCCTCACGACGTACTGTGGACAGCAGGTCTTTTGAGTATTGCATGTTTTCAGGTATATGGAATAAATGTATTTATTTGGGAGTCAGGGGTATGGCATGACGTGTCTGTCTACGTCGGCGTTTCCGCCGCCTACTTTAGACTGTTGGAATTGCACTGTTATGAGGAGGGAGATGGAGGCCATAGAGATGGCGTTTCGTCGCAAGACCGTTGTTACTACGACGCTTCTCCGTAGCATAGAGAAGTACTCGCGGGAGTTGAGGGAGAGGGATGGGGATTACGTCTATAAGATCATGGACTTCTGCGGGACGCACGAGTGGACCATAGTGCACTTCGGCTTGAGGAGCCTCCTTGAGAAGATAGGGGCTCAGAACATAGAGCTGATCGCAGGGCCCGGCTGCCCCGTATGCGTCACTC
Organism: Pyrobaculum sp.; assembly: GCA_009903905.1. The sequence goes on from WYEI01000308.1 coordinate 14,748, forward strand.
CGTCGTACTACATAGAGCAGTCCATAAAACTGGCCCTCGAAGGCGTCGTGGTCTACACTTACGGCGACGTCTTTAAGGTCCCGGCGATTAGGCCCGTCAAGGGCGCTCGGTCGCTGGCCGAGGCTAAGGCGCTCGGCAGTGATGTGCGCGTAGTCCATTCCTTCCTCCACGCAGTGATAGACGCGAGGAGGCACAATAAGGACTCCCTCTTCGTGGGCATAGGCTTTGAGACTGTGGCGCCGGGCTATTCCGAGGCGATACTCAAGGGCCTTGTGCCGAACAACCTAAAGCTGATGTCCCTCGTCAAGTTGACCCCGCCGGCTATGTTCTACACCCTCGAGGTGGTGAGGGAGAAGCCAACCGACTACCCCATCTCGGGCGTCATAGCGCCGGGCCACGTCTCGACGATAGTGGGCGGGAAGGCTTGGCGGCCTGTGGCGGAGCAGTTCCAGATACCGGTCGTGGTGGCGGGCTTCGAACCCAACGACGTGTTGATGGCCATAGCCGAGATATTGAGACAGAGGGCGAGAGGCGAGCATAAGGTAGTGATAGAGTACACAAGGGCGGTCACTTGGGAGGGGGATTTAAAAGCCCAGTCCTCCATAAGGACCGTGTTCGAGACCGTAGACTCCGCCTGGAGAGGCATAGGCTATATCCCCAAGAGCGGCTTGGCCCTTAGGGAGGAGTTCAGGAAGCACGATGCCCTCGCCTATTTCGGGGTGCCCGACCTAACCCCCGAGACTTGGCGCTACGACCTCCCCGCCAATTGTAGATGCGCAGAGGTTAATCTAGGCAAGGCGAAGCCCACCGACTGTCCCTTGTTCATGAAGGCTTGCACCCCCGATAGGCCCATAGGGCCGTGTATGGTGTCCGTGGAGGGGGCGTGCGCCATCTGGGCGCGCTTCGGCGGAGGCGGACTCGCCGAAGAGATAGCGAAGGCCGTCGGCGTGTTTTAGCCATGTGCTGGGCAGTCCCTTCGGTGGTCACCAAGATCGAGGGCGGCATAGCCTGGGTCGATCCAGGCGACGGCGTAGAGAGGCCCGCGATACTTGGCATTGAGGAGTCCGCGCTACAGCCAGGAGATCTCGTGATGGTCCACGCCGGGGTCATCATAGCCAAGGTGGACCTCTCCACGCTGAGGGAAAGCATGGAGATGTGGAAACAGATGGCGAGGGAGCTCGCCGCCTCGACAGGGGAGGACCCGGAGGCCGCCGCCAAGATGATAGAGGAGGAAATGTGGCGCGTCTTGAAGATAGCCGAGGAGGCCAAGGCAGGCAGGAGGCAAGCCGTCAGGGAGCTCTCGTAGTGTTCACTCCATCGACGCGGCGTAGTAGATCTGCCCAAGGGCTATCCCGCCGTCTCCCGGCGGCGCCCTCCTTTGTTGCTTTAAGACGAGACCGCAACCTTCAACCTCTTCGGTTGCGGCGGAGACGATTATGTCGTTGACCGCGGCTCCGCCGGATATCGCCACGGCCTTTGTCCCCCTTCTCTCGGCAACTTCGCAAGCCCATCTGCCGAGGATTGAGCCAAGCTTGTACTGGGCTGTGTAGGCCAAATTCCTCACCGGGGCGGATCCGATCCTCTCCACTATCTCGGCGAAGAGCTCCACTTGATCCTCAGCGTCTAGGGAGAGGAGTCTCCCGCCCCTCGCGGCGGCCTCTAGCCTTATGGCGGGCTCCCCCTCGTACGTCCTCTCCTGTGCGATGCCCAACGCGACGGCCACGGCGTCGAGAAACCTCCCAGCGCTTGAGGTGTATATCCTGGGATTTTTCAACTCCCTCTCCACAATGGCGAGCTCGGCGACGCCGCCGGGCAACGCCTCGGCGAGGCCCTCGGGGATCTCCCCGAGGGCTACGTGGAAATATGCAACGGCCATTCTGCCGGGCCTCAACGCAGCAAAGTCGCCTCCCGGCATGGGGACGTAGGTGAGATGCCTCTCCCTGACGAAGCGGGCCCCCTCCACGAACAAGACCTCCCCGCCCCAAGCCATCCCGTCGGTCCCGTACCCCACGCCGTCTATGGCGATGGCCACAAAGGGCTCGTTGAGTCCCGCGTCTGCCGCGGCCGACAGGGCGTGGGCGTGGTGGTGTTGTACCGTATATATCTCTGCACCGAACTCCTCTTCCCAGCTTCGGCATAGTTTCGTACTGTTGTAGGCTGGATTTAAGTCGCAGATAAGTACGAAGTCTTTGAGTTTATAGGCTTCTATAAACCACCGTAGTTCTCTATCTAGGTCTTGCAAGGCGTCGAAGCTGTCTAAGTCGCCTATGTATTGCGTCAAGACGGCCTTGTCCTCAAAGGCCACGCCCCCCGCCGTCTGTAGATCTGCACCGAAAGCCACGGCCGGCTTTTTCAGCCTCCTTGGGATTCTTATCCAGGCGGGGGCGTAGCCCCTGGATCTTCTGAGAAAGACCGGGGCTCCCCTAGTGAATCTGACCACGCTGTCGTCGACTCTATGGACTATCTCTAGGTCGTGGTCAAGGACGTAATCCACCACCTTCCCCAGCCTCGAGAAGACGCAACTCAGCTCTGTACACATGGGCCCTCCGTGTACGTTGCCGCTTGTGGCTATGGCGAATTTACCCCTAGTATGCGACAAGAGAAGGTATTGAAGAGCTGTGTAGGGGAGGAAGACGCCCTCTTTGTCTAGGCCTGGAGAGACCAGGGGAGAGACCGGGCTGTCTTCTCTCTTTGGCAAAAGGACTATGGGTCTCTGGGGCGAGGTCAACAGCTCGGCGGCTTTTTCGTCGAGCTCTACTAAGGCCTTAGCCACGTCTAAGTCAAGGGCCATGACTGCGAAGGGCTGATTCGGCCTCTTTTTCCTACGTCTCAACTCAGCCACTACGTCGTCTCTCTGCGCATCTGCAAAGATGTGGTAGCCCCCCACTCCCTTCACCGCCACTATATGACCCATATCTATCAACCGCGCCGCCTCTACTATCGGGTCTTCAACCGCGATCTCTCTGCCGTCTATACGTAACAGCCTTATCTTAGGCCCGTCGTGTCTACAGGATATGCCTTGGTAGAAAAACCTCCTGACGCCGCCGATGCGTGGGTTGGAGTACTCCTCTCTGCACTTGTCACACATGGGGTACTTAGACCAGCTGGTGTTTTCTCTGTCGTATGGTAGCTTGTGCATCACTGCGAAGCGGGGGCCGCAGAAGCTACAGCTGTTGAAGGGGTAGAACCTCCTCCTCTCATCGCCGTGGAGCACCTCAGCCAGGCAGTCATCACATATGGCGAGGTCGGGCGGTATGTTGGAAGGGGCGGAGGATCTCTCCTCGCTCTTCAAGATCTCGAAGGTCTTGTACCCCCTCGGCTGGGTCTCCTCCACCAGAAGCTCCTCGAGCACTATGGCCCTGGGCCTCTCCCGCCTCAACGCCTCTACGAAAACGTCGGCGCCTTCGCCCTCGACAAATATCTCCACCTCGCCGCCGCCTAGATTCCTCACGTAGCCCCTCACGTCGACCCTATCAGCAAGCAACTTTACATATGGCCTAAAACCAACACCCTGAACAATCCCCACAGCGTAGATCCTATAAGCCTTCATGGGCCCCGCGGAGAGATAAGGCAGTTATTTAACTCGGCTAAGTCTATACTGATGGAAGTCTTTGTAGCTACATGATCATGCGTGTTAACAACCCGAGGTCTCTGTGTAAATCTTCTAAGTGAGTCATTTTCCACATCTCTACAGTGTCAACCCCCTTTTATACGCTCCAGTTGCAACTCTAGATGCGGTTACAGTGTTGACTTGCCGTAGGGCTTGAGCTCGACAGTTCTATCATCTACGTCCTTAGATCTATGGTGTATGGAATTCCCAGGTTTTTATGAATTGCCAACGAGATATAGTTGCCCAGTTTTAAGTGCTTTATAGTCTCTTCTATGTTGAATTTCATTGATGCTAGGATGTGTATATTTGTTCCTCTTACGAAATCTGGATGTACACCAGCTGTAGGGCCTGTTAAGATATTTAGACCATTAGAGAGTTGGAGGACCCGATCTAGTGTAAAGTTAAGCAACGTCACGCCGGTAATTATTAGCGTTTTGCATAGAGGGAGGAGAATCTCCTCCTCTACGTCAGACATAGCCTTCATCCTTAGATGAGGCGATCTTTCAAAAACCCAGACCTTCCTCCCTTGGGCTCTCAGCTTCTCGGCTAAGGGGTACATATTGCCGATGAGACATATGGGTTCTTCCTTTAGATATGAGTCTATTGAGGTTGGTTTTACCTCATTGAGGTGGTATTGCGATACGGCGTTTAACATAGCAACGCCAAGTACTCTGTTCAATGGATTTATGTTTATTACAAACTCCGGCATGTCTTCAAGTTTAGGTATCTTCACATCTCCTACATCGTGAAGATCCTCATGAGGGATGTGGGCGAACCCCATAGCCCTCCCTCTGGCGCCTTCCACCACCACGTAGCCCCCGCTGAGGCAGAGACAGTAGTCAACGATTCTTAGTCCTTCTACGCGTTCCACCGCCCGTTCTGCAAATAGTCTAATAAGCGGCTTCCGCGTCGGAGCAATATTGAGGCCGGAGATATCCATACTATGTCGGGAGACTCTCTTGATCAAAGATGACTATTCTGCGTTCTCGAAGTATCTTCACCGGCACATCGTAAATCTTCTCTATTACCTCTTCTGTAAAAACTTCCTCTGTGGGACCTGCGACATGTATAACGCCTTTTTTCATAAAGATGGCGTAGTCTGCGTATCTGTAGGCCATGTTGATATCGTGCAACACAGCTACGACAGTCGCCTCAGCCGAGAGCCTACGCATAAGCCGCAGAATTGCAAGTTGATTTTTCACGTCTAGGTTGTTAAGCGGCTCATCGAGCAACAGGGCTTTAGGCTTTAAAGCTAAGGCCTTGGCTATGAGGACCAGCTGAAGCTCGCCGCTACTGAGCTCCTCGAGCACGCGATCTTTTAGGCGCCACGCGCCCACCGTCCTTAACGCCTCCTCGACGGCTTTGTAATCCTCTGCGCTGGGAAGAAAGCCCATATGCGGCTTTCTCCCGCTTAGCACGAAGTCGTAGACCCTAATTCTACCAGTGGGGGCTACTCTCTGCGGTACGTAACCTAATACCTTATACAAGTTGTTGCCCCACTTCCTTACTTCTCTTCCCTCAACGTAGACGGCGCCTCCGTGAGGCTTAAGTATTTTTGCCATAACCCTCAGCAACGTGGTTTTACCAGAGCCGTTGGGACCTAGAACCGCCGTGAACGTCCGCGGCGGGATTTCCACAGTCACGTCTCTTAACGCCGGCGTGGAGGAGTACGAAAACGTCACCCCCTCCACCTTAATATTCACCATATCTCCTCAGCCTAAGGAGCAACGCCAAGATAACCGCCACTCCTATGAAGGACATAGTGATGCCTACTGGAATTATTACGGGCGGCTTCACCAACCTGCCCACGATATCTGCGCCTAACAGAAGCCATGCCCCTGTGAGTGCTGCGGCTGGTAGTAAGATGCGATAGTTGCCGCCTATGATAAGTCTGGCGATGTGAGGCGCGGCAAGACCGACAAAACCTATTACGCCAGTGAAGGAAACCAAGACGGCGGTGAAGAAACTGGAGGCTACCAGAGTGATAAACCTAAGCCTCTTAGGATCCACGCCGGAACTCTTCGCCACCTCATCGCCCACAGCCAAAAGGTTGTAACTAAAAGAAAGAAACCAAAAGAATACGAAGGCGGCGATGGCAACAACCATAAGGATGTAACTCTCTACAAGCGTAGGCCTCCCCACGTCGCCGAAGGTCCAGAAGACGACCGCCGCTGTCTGTATGTCGTTTAGGAAGAGATATTGGAGGAGGGCTAGAAGAGCTTGATATAGCGACGAGACGGCTATCATGGCTAAAATAATCGACGCCAGAGAGAGCCCCGCCGCCGCGGCTAGGAACAACACCAGGAAGGCGTTGGAGAGAGCCGCCAGGAAGGCCATGGCTACGACGAAGTAGGGGTTGTTTATAGAGATGAGGCCGCGTTGTATCGTGCCCACCCCCATTATCAACATAGCCACCGCCACTCCCACAGCCGCTGCCTGCGGAATGCCGAGGGTGAAGGGGGAGGCCAGGGGATTCCTCAATGCTGACTGCAGTGCGGCCCCTGAGACGGCCAGGGCGGCGCCTACGGCCAACGCCGTCAAAGCCCGGGCAAGCCTAAGCTTAGCCGCCACACCCTCAGGACCTCCGCCACCCGCCTTAGAAAACACGTCAAGAGGATTCATAGAGAACGTGCCAATGGATAAAGAGTAGAAAAACAAAACTAAGACGAGGAAAAAAGAAAGTATTAAGTACATCTTCGTCAGCATTTACCCACATTTAAACTCTGTTAATTCTCTGAATCCTCCTTTGAAATCTTTTGCCATTTTTTGGTATATAGCCATTCCTAGGAATTTTGTGTATATCTCGTCGGCTTTCTTTATTGGATCTACGTCGGCGAAGCGGTCTGGGTACAACACCTTACCCATGTAGTAGGCGTCGACGAAGAGCGTAGCTACGTTAGTCCAGTAGTAATTAAACGGCAAGATGGCGTATACCCTTCCCTCTTTAAACGCAGTTAAGGAACAATAGAAATCTTTTGACTTGTTGAAGTCTTGCGCTACGTTGATGTAGTTGCCTAGATCTATGAAGATTATCTGCGAATCTTCTTTTAGTATAGCTTCTTTTTGTATCTGCATGCCGGGCTTTACGCCGTATCGATCTGCGATACTAGGCGTGTTGAGCAACACAAGCGGCGGGAATTGCGCTTGGGTGCTAGTGAAGGGTTGACCACCTTTGAAAGAGATGGCGCCCACATAAACTGTCGGTCTGTTGGAGATCCCGGCGGTGCGTCTGTTTAAATCTTCCATTAGCGTCTTCATGTAGTTGATAAGCTCCTCAGCCCTCTGCTCACGGCCTAAAACCACACCTAAAATTTTAATGGAGTAGAACAATTCAGTAAAGTTTATGCCTCCCAAGGTTCCATAGCTGACGGTGATTACTGGTATGCCAGTTTTTGCCTGTATCTCGTCTGGCGTATTTGCGAGAGCAGGCGACATGACTATCACATCCGGCTCCGCCTTGAGTATGGCTTCGAAGTTAACTTGTGTATCTGGTCCTCCTTGTCCTATGATGGGCAGTTTTGTGAGGTTTTTTGCCCATAGTACGTAGGCGTAGTCTCGTCCTTGTGGAGGCCTTGTTTCTAAGTTTTCTATACCCACTAACTTATCCGTGGCGTTTAGATAAACCACAAGTCTCAAGGCGCCGGGGCCTATAGCCACCACACGCCTTACCGGCACCTTAACTACAACCTCCCGCCCTAACACGTCGCGGATTTTTACCTCCTTCTGCGCGGGGGCGGTAGGCGTAGCCTGTGATGATGTTTGTATTGTGTATGTAGTTGCCGGTGTAGTTTGTTCGGCAGACGTGGTTACGGTGGGCGTAGTTGCGGCGTGTGACGTCTCGGTTTTCTCGCTGGGAATTTGTAAAAGATAGATAGCGGCAACTACGGCGATAATTATAACAACCACAATCACCCATACCCAAATGCTCCGCATGTCCGTAAGAACTACTTAGTATTTAAGTATTAAGCAAAACGTAATAGAGTTCGTTCTTGGAACATAACGTCGAGGTGGTGGGTTTTAGTAAAGATTTAAATATGGCATTGATGGTGGTGGCGATGTCTGCCGCCCAGAGGAGGTTGCCTGTGTATAAGAAGATCTTGGAGGAGAACAAGAAGAAGTGGATGATTAAGGAGTTTCTGGAGTATAGGCTGAGCAGATATGGATACATCGACTCCGAGATTTTGAAGACTCCCCTGGGCACGCGCATCGTGATATACGCGGAGAGGCCTTCTAGGATCATCGGCAGGAAGGGCGCCATCGTGAAGGAGATTAGTAACATCCTCACTAACAAGCTCGGCGTGGAGAACCCGCAGATAGACGTGATAGACGTCTCCAAGATCGAGGCGCCCGAGATGTTCCCCAAGGTTGTGGCGTACCGTATAGCCAACGCCATGGCTAAGGGCGTCAGGTTTAGACGGGTCATGTTTGTGGCCATAAGGCAGTTGACGGAGGCTGGGGCTAAGGGCTTTGAGATCGTGGTGAGCGGCAAGCTGTCCACTGAGAGGGCTAAGTTCGAGAAGCAGACCTCCGGAAAGCTATACAAGATCGGCCACGACGCCAAACAGCGGGTGAGGCGGGCGGTGGTCCACGTGCTTCTGAAGCCGGGCATCTACGGCATAGAGGTGAGGATCACGCCGGCGACTATGCGGTACAGCGACGAGTACAAGATCAAGCCCCCCACCAAGCCCGAGGCAGCCGCCCAGGCGCAACAATAAACCGCGCACACTCATCCTCTTGGCGGCGTTTCTGACGCTGGCCGGTTGTCCCAGCCGCCTCATCCAGCCTAGCCAGAAGCCCCGGCTGTAAAACATAAGACGGTGGGGGAGGGGGTTGGCGAAAAGGTTGGTTTAGAGACGGCGGCGTTTCGTCTGCTCGCCTAGATTAGCTTTACGTATTCCTTCGCCGTCGTGGCGTAGGCCAATAACCCCTTGGGTTTGTACACCTCTCTTATTTTTTCCTCATATGTCTCGTACCGGCTGAACTCCAGTTCTAGCTTGACCTCCTTCACGGCGCCGTTTCTCGCGCAATACGTCTTTAGCTGGTTAAGGGAGAGGCACGTCTCCGACTCGTCTCTCGCCACGTAGACCTCCACTAAGTAGGGGTGGAGGTTAGACACAGGCCTCTGCCTCACCACCTCCACCATCCACGGAAACCTCTGCATAACCTTGGCAATCTCCACAAGCTCCTCCCTGGCATGGGGAGCCCACGCCCTAACCCACTCCACGCCGAAGGCACCCAGCTCCGGCAACTCCCGCAGAAGCTCCTCTACGGGGTCGGTTTTGACAACTAAAGCCGGCTGAGGCGGCTCCCTCATCTTCTCCACCTCCCTCTTGTAGTCCTCAAGTATCTGTCTCACGCAATCCTCGACAGTGCGGCACTGCGGCTGATACAGCCTTATGCCGTTTACGACAACGCCGCAGAAGACGTCGTATTGATTAGTCCACGTACCCACCCTCCTGTATTCATACCACATCCCGACGTCGTATTTCTCCGACAGCTCCCACAAGGCGTCAGCCACCTGTTGCCTGAGGCACCCGCCCACGTCTTCATCGCTTCTGCGCCTCCTCCACCTCTCCTTCGCCTCCCACCTCCTCCTATCTCTTGAGTGAACCCACACGCGGTACTTTACGCACACCCCTCTGCGGCACCCCTCTGCCGTCAGAAGCCCCTCGTAGAGGCATCCGTCGTTGGTACACCACTCCCTAGGCGGAGGCTCATACTCCACATACTGGAGGATACCCAGTTTTTGAGGAAGCTCAAAAACGGCGGCTGTGGTCTTGATTTTCTTAGCCGTCGTCATATCCACTCCCTCAAGGCTGTTAGCACTTCCTCCACCGCCCTCCTCTCGATTAAGTAGGTACCTTTCTTGTGTCTCTTTGCGAGCCCCTTCTCCACAAGCCTCATCATGAGGCTGTGCACCGCCATGCCGCACCTCCTATCCACGCCGCATATATCCCGCGTCCTCATGGCTTATGCCGCGTGGCTTTCCATATACGGCTCTGGTGAACAACAGAGGCTGGCGGCTGAGTTTGTAAGCTACATACTCCAGAGGGCGGAGAAGGCGGGCGAGAAGGTTTACGAAAAAGCCACAAGGATCGTAGAGGAGGGCAAGGCGTGGGGCTCCCTAACGCTGAAGGGCTTTGAGAAGGAGGTCGAGGTGAACGGCGAAAAACACAAGGTGAAGGTAATAGACGGAGGCGCCGTTGAGGAGGACAAAGGCGGCAGAAAGTTGCTAAGGATTAAGATTACGGCTGAGGTGGGCCGCGTAGAGGGCGAACACATTGTAGACCGCGTAGTGCGTGAGTACACAATTACCTACGGCAGATACGGCAGAGACAACGTAGTCTTGGGCTTCGCCACGGCGAGGGCCGACGCCCCCGGCGGCAGAGAGGCAGACGCCGAGAGGTACTCGGCGCTGATAAAGGCCCTGACGGGCAAGGAGCCGAGGATACGCCACATGAAAGACGGCGGGATAATGATAGAGTACTACGAGGGACATCTGGAGGGCTTCAGACGCTTCACCGAGCTTGCAGACGCCATAGAGGAGTGGCTAGAGGAGACAAGCCGCCGAAGACCAACCCACTGACACCTCGACACTTAGACATTTTTAAAAGTTGCCTTAAATATATATCTTTCATATTCTCTATCTACTTCTCGCCTATCCCGTCTTGAGTACCCTGCCGAATATCCTCGTCGGGCCGTTTCTGAAGATGAACACTCCCCCGTCTATGTGCCAAGGCCGCGTTAGTTCTATCTTCGCCACCCCGCTGTCGCCCACCATGAGCCCCTCCTTGTCTATCTCTTTTATATACGCGTTAGCCCTAATGGCTTTGTAGTGAAAAACCCCGGAGAACCCGGCCCTAATCACCGTCGGATGTCTAAGCACCAGCACGTCGGCTACAACCTCCCTAACCCCCGCGAGCGGCCGCCTAGACAATGCCATGCCCTTCTCCACCTTTTCTATCCTGTCAAGCGCGATAGTGACGAAGTTGCCGGCCTTGGCGGATTCCACCGGCGTCCTGTTTAGGTGTATGGACTTCACGACGGCGGAAACCCATTTGCCGTCGCTATACGGCCCCACCCAGACCTTGTCGCCCACTCTCACGACGCCTCTCTCCACCAGCCCGCCGATGACTACGCCGACGCCCTTCACCAAGTAGATGTCGGAGATGTACATGAGGAGGTCGCCGTTGTGGTCCCACTTCCTTCTCCTGGGCAACAGGGAGAGGAACCGGAGCAACAGGTCAAGCCCGTGGCCGGTCACGCTTGAGACGAAAAACACCGGCGCGATGCGGCCGGTGGAGATGGCCCTAGCCGCCAGAACCACGTCACCCACATCTTTCACTACGTACGGTATCTTGCTGAGCCCCGGCATCTTCAAAACCCTAACCACATCGTCAACTGTTCTTTGGAACACCTCCTGAGGCGCTATGTCTATCCTCGTGACCACGACGAAGATCGGTATGCCCAGCGCCACCGCTATGCCTAGATGCTCCTTCGTCATCCTCTGAACCCCCGAGTTGGCCGCCACCACCAACATGACGTAGTCCGGCTGAGAACTGAAAAGCCCCCTCAACGCCGTCCTCAAGTACCGCTCGTGGCCCCCCACGTCGACGAGGAGCACCAGCTTGTCAGACCTCCTATACACCTCGGCCTCGTCGAGCGGATCCACCAGGCCGT
>WYEI01000153.1 GCA_009903905.1 Pyrobaculum sp.
CCCGTTGCTTTGTATAAGGTGTATGCATCTCTCCGCCACCTCTCTCTATATCTGTCGAAGGGGAGCAGGAGGGCGGCGGGGGAGAGTCTAATCCTCACGCCGCGTAGCTCCTCGCCTACGTCGACGCGTGGGAACCTCATCCTGGCGCCGAGGCTCAGACTGCGCCTCTCTACATACGCCCTCCACTCCTCTCCGTGTTCCCCCTCGAACTTGACGCCGTGGAGGAGGTCAGGCGAGCTCTGTGGATACTCGAAAAAGAAGTCCACTAGAGAGTAGAGATCCCCAACGTCAAACAACTTCATCTTGCGCATAATCGTCTCTACGCACCTCCAGCCCAACAGCTCCTCCCAGGCGCGGGGGTCGCGGTGGATCAGTATAGAGGGGTCTACGTCAGGTCGGCAGATCATAGCCCCGCGCGCGGCGTTGCTACGTCGGACAGCAACACAGCTGGCTTCGCCGTCCCCAGCGCAGACGCGCCGCGGCGCATGAACATACAAAACGCCAAGAAACACTCTCTAAAAAATACACTAGTTATACCAAACACAAACAAGACGCACTTCCCCAAAACTTTTTTAAAACACAATATAGAAATGTATCACATATAGCTTGAAAGTTTTTGTGAAGTGTCTCTCCCAGTAGGACCGCCGCGGAGATGCCGAAGCGAGAAGCTTCCAACGCCTGCACCTCTAGCCTCATTCACGGCCTGCCGCCCTCTCCTTGCGCTATTAGCCGTCTCGGCGCCTTTATCCATAACGCCGCGGACATCCACATGAGAGGCCAAGGAGATCCCTACAATCACCACACATCTTCAAAATCTCGGGGGTATTGTGCAGGCGGTTCAAGTTCTAGGCCTATAGGGGTCTTGCGGCAGTTACGCCACACATCACATTCGCAGATTTGCGCCCTCTCCGTCAACGTGTGGAGAGGTCTGCAGGAGGTTAGACCGCCTTAAAAGGCCATGTGGCCGCGTGTTGTGGAAATCTGGCCGCGCCGGACCTGCGGTCCGGCTTGAGACAGAGGGCGGAAGCCCCTTCAATCTTATGAGTGACGAGTCTACGTCGTGGAGAGACAAGTCGCCGGTGGGCGCATGTACAGGCGCGGTTTATAGCCGGATGAGGGGGCTTCGACGGCGAGATCTGCTGGAACCCGCGGTAGGCGCCTTGACGTAGCGTTATGGAGACGTCGCCGTGACCGTGGAGAGACTAGAGTAGCGGCGCCAGTCTCGGAGCCGGACAGAAGCGGACAAACAAATTACGATGACGAACAACAGCCTCGATATTACCTCCACATTAATACTCATTATACTCATTTGTTAAAAACCCGTACGTAACACTTTTACGAGGGGCGGGGGCCCGGGTCCGTGGCCAGCGCTCATCAAGATCAGCGGCTTATACATCTGTCACGCCCGGCCCCCGTCCACGTATATACTTACGCCGACGTTTTATATGTAAACGTGATCTCAAGGACGGTATAATTCTTGTAATGTCCCCACACTCTTTTTGTTTTAGCCGCGGCTGTAGTTTATGCAGAGTCTCCCGCCTGGCGGGGCCGCTGAGACTTCGACCACCTGTACACTAGGCTGGGGGCTAAGTCCGCGTTTATGTGGTTCGACGGCGTGGTTAAGGCGTTGAGGACGCCGGAGGCAAGAGGCAGGCTGGCGCACTTCGCGTGGTTTGAACGCATGGGGGTTTCTACACACGCCGCCTAAGGCCTGCGGGCAGAGAGCGGCGGAGAGAAGAGACGTCCTACAAGCTGTCGGGAGGAGGCTAAAAGCTCCTCCACGAGCTGGACGGATGCGCAGTCGAGACGAGGGCCGTGAGGGGAAGGTCTCTGCCGGAAACGCCGTTCGGCGTCAGACTGGCGGAGTCAGGTGATCTAACTACCTGCAGATCTCTCCACATGCCGAGAGAAGCCGCAGGGTTGTTGAGGAGACATGGCGGTTGTGAAGACGCGGGACTGGTGTGGCAACTATACGCGCCGCCAGCGACGAGATAAAGCAGTTTGAGACCCGTGGCGTCAAAGTAAGCCCAGCCGCGGGAGGCGCCGCTAGAAGTGGTAGTAGTACAGCTTCAACAGAGCCAGCCTACAACCCTCGTTGTTTAGGTCGTCGCAGTTCTTGTAGACGGTGCGGAAAAGTGGCTGATTCACGTTGTCCCCATATGCCACAGAGCCCAGCAGACCGTGTAGTCTAATCGCGTCGGCCCTACCCTCCACAGCCGCCAACAACATGAAGACAAGCTGTGCCGCAGAGGATATGGGCGTCAGGACTTCCACTAGAGTCCTCCCATCCGCCCTATCCAGCAAGGGACGCGCCCCAGCCACTACTTTCTCTATAACTGATCTCAAAATCTCGGTGGTTACTCGATCGCCTGCGGCGGCCGCCACGGCGTTAACGCAGAGTTCGGTCTTGAATAATTTGGCGCATTCTTCAAGGGCCCTGTCTCTCTGCAGGCGGCCAGCCAGCATCGATATAGCCGGTCGAAACTCCGGTAAAATCAACGACTCAAACACGTCCACAACCTCTTTCAGTCTCGCCCCCTCCCCCACGCCGAGGAGCCTAAGCATAAGCCGAGTAGCCACTGAGACCTCCGGACGGTAGTCCAGCAGCTGCCGTAGCTTTTTCAATAACTCCTCTGCCATCTCCTTGTCGCCGGAGGCCGCCAGATAGACTAGATACTCGCTGAGTCTGCCGGCCGCCGTTGCTAAGTATTCCGCGATTAGATCTGGGTGTTTCTCCGCCTCCTTCCACAGCTCCTGGAAGCCTTTAGCTCTCTCCAGAAGCTCTCCCCAGCTTTTTGCGGCGAGGATGCGGGCCCTAAGAGCAAGGCTACGGGCGGTCATATAGTTTTCCAACTGCTTCAGCTTTCTTTGCATATCCGCCTCCTTTTCGAAGTCTTCTGCCGCCTCTTCTAGCTTCTTTTCGTCTAGCTCGCCTTTTTCGTCAAGGGCGTGGACCAGCTTGTAGCGGGCCAGCACATACTTGAACCAAGCACTCACATTCTCGACCACTCCCCCGGCATTGCCTGTGACGTTGCGTCTCTCCACCCACTCGGCGTAGTCCGCGTCGCTTTTCGCTATTTCGCTCAACTCCTCTGGATGAGCCGCCGCCTCGTCTAACACGCTCCTCACGGCTTCGACCTCTCTTTCAAGGTCGCCTATGCCGCAGTACCTCTGCACGTGCCGTGCCAAGTCGTCACTTTCCAAAGCCACAGCCAGCACACGCGCCCTAGCTGTGGTGTCGAAGAGACGATGTGCCGAGAGGCCGCTCCCCGGCGCCGTAGCGGCGCTACGCCTTCTAATCTCGCTGTACAGCTGGCACATATCAGCCACAGCCTCCCCCCGGCGATCCCAGATGTATGCCGAGTATTTTCTCAGCAGGTTTGAGTAGGCGGCAACAGCCTCCACCAGAGGCCAGAAGCGCTCCGCCTCAAGGAGGCGGCTCCTGAGCTGTTGCAAAGCGTCGTAGAGGTACCACACGGTTTCTTGATCCAGCGTCCTTAGCTCTGAGACCGTGGCCAACAGAGAGACGTAGCTATGCGGCGCCTTCTCGCCCAGAGACCGCAACGCCGCCAAAACCGGCAACACCGCCCTCGGATAGGCTACCCACTGCACCGCAGAAGACGCCGCGTAGAGCAACAAGTCGGCCGTCTCTCCATCCACCTCGCCCCCGGCGGCCAACGCGGCAAGACCCAAGGCGTAAATGGCCTCGGCCAACGTGATGTCTCCCCTTCTCCACCTTGCCAACAGTCTCTCCGCCGTTTTCTTCGTAGCTTTTATGATCTCTGCGTCTGTGTAAGGGGTGAGCATGTTTAATTCTCTTATGGACATCAGTTGTGCTACGCCTATTGAAAGCGGCGGCATCACGCCGTCTATCGCCAAGTAATCATCCACGGCGCAGGACTCCGAGACATCTCCCAAGACCTCTGCAACGTGTTCTGGCGGCTTCGTCGTAGGCAACACGAGATATCCAGCCAACGCGAAGCCAGCAATGAAGGCCGCCCTGCGCCAACAACCCCTGACCTCGCCGCTCTTGAAAACAGCGGCAAGTCTCCTGACGACAAAAGCCAGCAGAGCCACCGCTGATATACGGCCCTCCTCCGGGACGCCGAGCTTGGCGAGGGTTTCGGCGCCTTCTTTCAACACCTCGCCGCGGGCCCAGTCCAGCGCCTTGATTAAGTCGCTTAGTGCCTTTTTGTAGGGCTTCTTCGTCTCTTCGCCGTTTAGGCTGGCTAGGTCTCTCAGCGCCTCCTCCACTAGGTCTTCGTGTTGTTGTGCGAGCCATTTGGCTATGGGCTCCAGCGCCTCTTCCCTCAGAGACTCCAGGCTGGCGTCTTCCAGCTCCTCCGGCTTTAAGAAACGCCAGACTCCGTGATATACCGCCTTTGTAACGTACGTCACGCCAACCGGCACCGGGCCAAAGACGGCGTGTAGGAGGGGCGGCACCGCGACCTTCCTAGCCAAGTCGCCACTGCCACGAAGCAACACGTGCCAGATGTAGTGGGCGAAGAAGACCCTTGGCTCTCTCTTCGCCTCCTCCACAGCCCTCTCCACACTCTCTACCTTACACCCGTTGTCCCTCAGCCAGAGGCCGGCGTATCTGGCGGCTAGCGTGTATCCGCCGTCTAACTGCGCTATCTTCTCCGCCAGTATTCTTAACTTTTCTCTCGGCGTTTTTCTGCAACCGGAGTATTCGTATATAATCTCCGTCAGAAACTCCGCATCTCTAAGGTCGAGGGGGAGGACGTATCTCTCAGCCCTTTTCTTCACCTCGCCGTCTAATGCGTTGTAGAGGTCGTCGGGAATAACCGCCAGCACCAGGACCTGTCCCCTGTTCTCCTCAGCAAATTTCAGCAACTCCTCAAGCGCGGCAGACGCCGCGGCGGCCGCCGCCTGCGTCGTCTCGGCATATGCGCCTGGCTCTATAGTAGAACTCAAGAGGAGACGGATCAAAGACGGCGACCAGCCGCACCTCCTCAACTGCGTCTAACACATTTCTCAACAGCATCCGCTGACCTTTCTCCATCTTCTGAATCCTCGCCGCGTAGCTGACAACTCCGCCTCGGAGGGCCAGCCAAGCCGCGTAAGCCGCCAAGGTGGATTTCCCAACCCCCTTCGGCCCCCGCAACACCACCACGCCGTATGTGGCGAGCCTCCTCAACACCTCCTGAACTACTTCATTAAACCGGCTGGTTTCAACCAGCCGAAACACCCCTTCTGCCACAGAAACCGCCGGTGTGCCGCCCTTCACCCGGAAGTTGTCGTAGAGCTGACCAGCCTCCACCTCCTCCACCGAGAGGACGCGGACGGGAAGCCCCCTCCTCTTTAGTCTCTCCTCCACACTATCGAGTCTCCTCCTAACCTCCTCCAGCCTCTTCTCTATCTCGGCTAGTTTGCTCTCCACCAATTGTCTTACGGCCTCTTCTATCTTCTCCAGCTCTCCCCTCTTCATGTGTTGGGCAAGCTCCTGGTTGAGCTCCTCCTTAGTGACTAGTTCACCTCTGGCTAAGGCGGCTAGGTTTTTCACCAAGGCCTTGAAGGTTTTGACGTCCATGCCCCACTCCAGCGCCACCTGATCTACAACCGCCTCGAGGCGGTCGTCGTCTATGTACAGCTCGGCCTCGAGGGCCCTCCTCACGAGCATGGCGAAGCTGGCGGCTACCTTATCCCGCGGCTCCCTCCCACCGGCGAAGAGCTCCAGGAGGCGGGCGGCGAAGTCCCCCAGCGCCTCCCCACCCGCCCCTACAGCCTTCTCAAGAAACGCGAGGAGGGGCCCGGCGGCGCTTGGCGCCACCGCCTGGAGGACCGCCAAGACGGCGAAGGCCGGGGAGAGGAGATCCGCCAGAAAGGCAGATGCAATCTTAAAGCGGAGACCTCCCAGAGCCTCCTTCGCCGCGTCTTTAAGCCCCACGGCGCCTGGGCTTAGGGCGAGGAGGGCGTCTCTGCCTTTCTTTAGCTCCTCGACCTCCCCCGGCCTTAGGAGCTTCGGCGAGATGCCCTCGCCGAGCCCCCTGTGCTCCACCACGGCAACCCGCAGGAGCTTC
>WYEI01000306.1 GCA_009903905.1 Pyrobaculum sp.
GCGTTGCTAAGGCGATGCAGAACGTCGTGGAGATTGCGCCCGGCGAAGTGAAGACCGTGGGAAATGTAAAGATGGCGGCGTATCCTGCCTACAATATAAACAAGTACAGAGACCCGGCGCGTGGGGTTGTGTTCCACCCAAGGCAGGACGGGAGGGTGGCCTACTTGATAGAGCTGGAGGGCGTCAAGATATTCCACGCGGGGGACAGCGATTTTGTGCCGGAGTTTAAAGAGGTCAAGGCCGATGTGGTGCTTGTGCCTGTCTCCGGCGTGTACGTAATGACCCCAAGCGAGGCGGCGGAGTTTGTCAACGCCGTGGAGCCTAGGGTCGCAATTCCAATGCACTACGGCTCAATTGTGGCGTCTGAGAAGGAGGCCCAGGAGTTCAAGAGGCTTGTGAAGCCGGGGATCGAAGTAGTGGTTCTGCAACGTGAAATATGAAGGCCGCCAGCAACGCCGCAACGATCCCGAGGTAGGCCTTTACAAACTTCTCTATTTTTACCACCCTCATGGAGAAGCTGTAAGACGCCACCAGCATAGCCGAGTAGGCCACAAGCGTGAACGATATGGGGATGCCGGCTAGTATGCCGATGAATGCACCCACCGCAACCGAGAGGTTTATCGCGACTGCTGTTCTCGACCTAAGCGCCACGAGGTCCGCAACCCACCGCGAAAAGCCGAGGCCCAGGTAGGTGCCCAACGCGGTTGCTGAGGCGGTGAGGATCAGGTTGTGGGAGAAGAGGGCCACGTTGTTGTAGCCGAAGGCGTACATCACCAAGAAGAGAGAAGGCAAGGGGAGGCCGCCGCCTCTCTTCAGAATCCTGCACCATACATATGTGGCTAGAGAGACCGCCGGCGAGGTCAGCCAGAGCACGGCGGCTTCCGGCTTGAAGGAGGATATGGCGTATCCCACCACAGACACGGGGAGGCTTATCTTGGCTAGGGAAAGCAGAAGATACAGGAGGGCTATGTAGAGAAACGTGGTGAGGTCCAGCCGCAACGGCGTCATGGAGCTGGTGGCTATCCCCAGCAACTGGGCTGCGACGGCCACTGCGAGGGCCTTCCTCGGCCCTACCCCGGTGCCCCAGGCGGTGGGGCCTAGAAGGACAAGCGAGTTGTTGTAGACTAGGAGGAGGGCGAGGACAAACGCGTATATATCCTCCATCACGCTGAGGACAGCACCGTGGCCAGGTGGTATGCGGCGTCTTGAATGTTATCCGCGATCTTGTCAGCCGTGTACACCAGCGAGACCAGGTGGTTGAACGCCACGGCGCTTAGCTCAAGGCCGTATATCCTGTCTAAAATGTTCTCCTTTATTTCGTCTATCTCCTCCTCCAGCGAGCTTATGAGGCGGGCGTAGCGGCGGATGTCATCGACGCCTCTCGCGTTGAGCATGTTCTGCAGGTACTCAAGCATGGTCTTTGAAAGGTCTAGCATCTCCTTCACCTCCGCAGACACAACTGCGTAGACTTGTTCGTTGGTCCAGAGGTGATGTCCCCTCTTGACCTCCTTTATCGCGAAGTAGATCATGTCGAGGACGTTGTCCACATTGTCCAGCATCACCATGACTACGTTTGTTATCGTTGGCACCACCGCCCCCTGCGCCACCTTATCCATGAGATCCCTAACAATCTCGTCGCCCTCCCTCTCCAAGGCCGTCGCCTTCCTCACCGCCTCATCCACCGCGTTTCTATCTAGCGACTTGTTTACTATCAACCCCTGGAGTATGAGAAGCGACTCCTGCGACAGGGCTATGTGGTCTCCTATCTTCTCTCTTATGTCCTCCAAGCCTGTGGAAAATATCTTCTTCAGCCGCTGCACTTCATTACACGTTTGTCGTTATTTATTAACCTCACGTCTGACCCACCGCGTGAAGGTCTGAATCGGCACATAAACAAAGCGGAACTCATCCCTCCACGTAGGCATGACGCGGCCCCTGATGGGTATCTTGGCGCCGCAGAACTTGCACCGGTACTCCCCGCCCCGCTCCACCAGATTTATCTCCAGAATGGAGAAGCCCCTCCTCCTTATCACCACGCGTCCGCATTCTGGGCAGTAGGTGTGCTCATACCTGTGGCCTGGCACGTTGCCCACGTATGCAAACCTGGCGCCCTCTTCCTTAGCCACCTCCACGTGTCTCTCCAAGGTCTCCACGGGGGTCGGGGGGAGGTGTTGCAGGTTGTAGTCGGGGTGGAAGCGGAGGAAGTGTATCGGCACGTCAGGTCCCAATATGTCTATAACGCGGCGGACCAGCCACCTGGCCTTCTCCAGGTCGTCCCCCACCTCAGGCACGACTAAGTCGGTTACCTCAACCCATATGCCGTATTTCTTCATCTCCGTCAACGTCTCGAATATGGGCTCTGCGTCTGGCACAAGCACATATTTCCTGAGGAACTTCTCGTCGGCGTTGCCCTTGAAGTCCACGGTGGCCGCGTCGAGGAACTCGCTGGCGTACTTCACCGCCTCCGGGGTCATGTAGCCGTTGGTCACGAAGGTGTTGAACAAACCGCGTTGACGCGCCAAGACGCCTACGTCGTGGGCGAACTCCATAAAGATGGTGGGCTCGTTGTAGGTGTAGGTGATGCCGTGGGCGCCGTAGCTCTCGGCCAGCTTCACCAACAGCTCCGGCGTGGCCTCGAACCCCTCCGCCCTCCTTCTCTGACTGATCTCGAAGTTTTGACAGTACTGACACGCCCAGTTGCAGCCAAAAGTCGAGAAAGACAAAACCATGGCGCCGGGGTAGAAGTGTGTAAGCGGCTTCTTCTCAATGGGATCCACAGCAATCGCCGAGATCAAGCCGTAGACGTCCAGCCACAGCTTTCCGCCCCGTACGCTCCTGACCCCGCAGAAGCCGGTCTGCCCCTCCCTCAGCTTGCACCTCCTGGCGCAGGCTACGCACTCGAACCTGCCGTCAGGCAACGACCTGCTCAATACAGCCTCCACAGTCTTAACGCCTTGTGGCTATAAAAGGCTTTAAGGGTGACTCAGCGTAGCTCAGCGCGCTCACCGCTCGCCCACCTCGTCTCATCAACGGTGTAGATAACGCATCTATTTAAAAATCAGCCGTTCCAGCGTCGGCCATCGACGGCCACAAATGCCTTCTCATCACATGAAGGCTGTAGCTACAGGTTTATAACTTCGAAGGTGCGGCAGTTCTCCAGCGACGCGATCTTTTCCGCATCTAGCTGGTGGTAGTGGCGCACGGGGAAGTCCATGTTTTCCGCCGCTATGTACCTAACTGCTAGAAACACGTCTGCTACGCCGCCGCATCTGCTGACAACCACGAGTTTACGTGCCTTGACCCTGGCCTGCCTTAGAATCTCCTTAAGCGTGTCCTGGGAGTAGTTGCGGCCGTTGCAGAAATCGAAAACGGCGACGAGGCAGTCTTTCTTCTCCATTAGACTCTTCTGCCCTTGCGCCCGCTGGGCGGCCTTATTGTGTCGTGGGGAATCGGCGTGACGTCTTCAATTCTCCCAATTACGAGGCCGGACCTCGCCAGTGCGCGTATGGCGGCTGAGGCGCCGGGGCCCGGCACCTTCATGCCGTATCCGCCTGGCCCCCTCACCTTGACGTGTACCGCGTTTATCCCCCTCGCCAGGGCCAGTTGCGCCGCTTTGTAGGCCGCCTGCATGGCGGCCCATGGAGACGGCTTGTCTTTATCGGCGCGGACCACCATGCCGCCGCTGACGCGCGCCACGGTCTCCGCCCCCGTTAAGTCGGTGATTGTAATTATGGTGTTGTTGGAGGACGAGTAGATCCACGCAATGCCCCACCTAAGCTTCTGGGGTTGTTGCTGGGTTTGCTCAGCTGACGACATCAAGCCGCAGATTGTGGGCCATATTTAATGTTTTCTCCGCTTGCCGACGTAGCGGGGGAGGGCGCCGGCCTCCTCCAGCGCGCTGACCAGCGCAACGGCCAGAGACGGCACCACGAAGTCTGTGGCGATTGTAACCTCCGGCACCAAGTCGACGACTAGCGAGGCGAGGCGGAAGACGCCGGTTGGTATCCCCTCTCTGGAGCCTATCAGCACGTTTACGCGGTCTCGGCGGAAGAGCTGGGCCAGCTCCTCCTTTACGTGGGTTATGTAGTCGCCTTTGGGGTCCGTCACCACTATGGGCTCCCCCTCTCTGCTACGGATGTATTGATACAGCTCGTAGACGTAGACCGGGACCTTCCAAACCGGCCTGCCGTAGCTTCTGACTTGTATCTGGTATCTGCTCTCTATGCCCGCCTCTACAGCCTCTAGAAACGTCCCTAGGGACTTGCTGGGTATAGGTTTGTGGAGGAGGATCGCCAGCTCCCCCACCTCGAAGGTCTGGACAGCCCTGCCGATCCTCTCGCCCATCTTACGCACAGCCTCCTCATCGCCTTCATACACGAGCTGGCCTATGGCGACTTTTCTGAAGAACTGCAGGGGTAGCGGCTTGTCGCGCCTCAGCTTCTTGTACTCCCTGGTAGCCGGCACACATATGGCGGCCGTGTCCTGAAATATTTCTATATACAACGGCTTCGTCGGCTCCTCTAAATCCACCTCGGCGCCGGTGGCTTCCTTCACAGCTGCGCCGACTCTCACGTTTACGTCAATGGAGGTGAAGCCGTGCCTGCCTCTTCTTGTCGTCCTAATCGCGAAGGTGTCCCCGCTCTGTATATACCGCCTCGCAACCTCCACCGCCGCCTTCTCTATCTCGGTTAGATCCGCCTTGACCGCCTCCTCAACCACCAGAACCCTATCAACCTCGGGGATCTTCTCAGCTATCAACTCAGCGGCTTTCCACCTATCTGCCCCGAGCCCCTTCACAAAAACAATGCCGAGGTAGCCCCAGGGGGCAGACACCGCCTCCGCCCCGGGGCCTAGGAGCTCCTTGATATGCGACGCCGCGACCCTCTCGAATTCTTTCCTTGTCTTAATTATCAAATCAACCCCAGACATGGAAGACATGACGAGGAGTTGCTGTAAATATTTAAATACAGACATATGTTTAGATATGGCAACGTGGAAACTAGAGGAAAACATACAGCGCGACATGGAGAAGGCGCAGGAGCACGTGGAGCTCTACGGCGGCCATGTGCTTAAGGCGCCTAATAGATACGAGCTCAGGACAGGCATAGTCATCGCGGCTAGGTTCGCAGACAAGCTGAGGCGCACAGCCTTCGCCGTCTTCGGCGGCATACTGCCTAAAGAGGAGATAGTGCGGGCCACGTCTGAGCTCAACAGAAAGATCTACGAAAAGCTTGTATCGATGGGCGTCGGCAAGCTGGACATCATACGCATAACGGTGGAGGCCGCCGTGGAGGGGAACAGGCTGACGTTTAGCGAGCCCAAAATCGAGTGGTTCCTGCCATATTCCGAGGTGCAGAAAAGGCTAGAGGAGTGCGAAAAAAAGATGACCGACATCCGACAGAAAATAGAGTCGTTGCTGGAGGAGTTGCCTTAGCCAATATTTAACCCCCCTCTTTTTCCCTTCTTAACCCCCTCCGCCCTACATGCACCTCCGCGACACGGCCAATAAGGGAGAAACTGTGCATAATCGGTGGTCCAAAGACGCGCGGTTTAAAACAGCAGTTCGTATTTGTCGACGCGCCGTGGAGACACGGCTTAAGAGGCGATTTCTCAACTACATGTGTTCGGCGTGTGGCGTGGGTTTGGGCTTCTGGTCGGCCTCCGCCGCAGCGCCAAGCGTCTTGTGTTGGGTTTGAAGAGTTTATAGGAGGCGCGTGGACTGCCCAGCGCCGGCGGCTGACGCGTTTTCTTCTTAGCTCTTGCCGGTGGTCGTGTTTTACCTCCTTGGCCGGCTTAGAGACGCCGGCCCCCTGATTATATATGCTGAGGATTTTGGCCGGTTGTTCAAGGCGTGATGTATTTTTTTAAAACCAGTGGCTAAAACCACTTGTGTTTATAATTCAGGACGCGGCGGCGAGGGGCTTCACGGTGGTTTACGGCCCGCCTGGTAGCGGTAAGACGAGCGTTGCGGCGAAGCTTGCCGACAAGGTGGCTAATAGGGTGCTG
>WYEI01000106.1 GCA_009903905.1 Pyrobaculum sp.
GGCTCGGCTGGGTAAACAGACCGTTGTTGTAAATAAAGACGTACCTGGCTTCATAGTAAATAGAATATTGGCCAGAGTAAATGAGGCGGCTTGTTGGATGGTGACCCGCGGAGAAGCCACAATACAAGAGGTCGACTCGGCCTTGATCTACAAAGCGGGGCTACCCATGGGCGCCTTTATCTTGATGGACTTCACCGGAATCGACGTAGTGTGCTTCATTGGCGATGCCATGTTGAGACGCGGCTTTAAATCTCATCCATGTCCTTTGATTGTTGAGAAGTGTCAACAGAAGAAATTCGGCGTAAAGTCTGGAGAGGGCTTCTACAAATACCCAGCGCCAGGCAAGTTCCAGTGGCCTGAGGTGCCTAAGTCGGCTGGCGATAGAATTGACGTATCTTATCTCCTGGCGCCAGCTGTTAACGAGGCGGCTTATCTATTGAGGGAGGGTATTGCCACTAGGGACGATATTGACAAGGCGGTGAAGTTAGGTCTAAACTGGCCGAAAGGACCGCTTGAGTTAGCAGACGAAATAGGAATAGACGCAGTAGTAAAAACGTTAGAGGAGTGGCGGAGTAAAACGGGATATGAGGAGTATGAACCAGACCCTCTGCTTAGGGAGATGGCGGCGAAGGGGAAGCTTGGGAAGAAGACGGGCGAGGGGTTCTACACCTACGTCAAGGCCGAGGAGAAGAAGCTGGAGACCCTCATAGTGAGGTACGAGCCCGGCATCGCCTGGATTATCCTCAACAGGCCTGAGAGACTGAACGCCATTAGTCCCAAGATGGTTGAGGAATTGTGGAAGGTCCTCGACGAGATTGAGCAGTTGGATTACGACAAGGTTAGGGTAGTCGTTATCACAGGCACGGGCAGGGCCTTCTCGGCGGGCGCAGACGTCACGGCGTTTATGGGGGCCACGCCCATAACTATCTTCAAGACGTCGCGGAAGCTTCAAATGCTTTTCGAGAGGATGGAGTCGCTGGATAGGCCAGTCATCTGTGGGTTGAACGGCTACACGTTAGGCGGCGGACTCGAGCTGGCTATGTCGTGCGACTTCAGAATAGCGGCAGAAACGGCCGAGCTGGGCCAGCCTGAGATAAACCTCGGCTTCATACCCGGCGCAGGCGGAACCCAGAGGCTACCGAGACTCATCGGCAGAGATAGAGCCAAGGAGTTAATATTCACCGGCGACAGGATACCCGCCAGAGAGGCAGAGCGACTCGACCTCGTCAACAAGGTGGTGCCCGCCGACAAGCTGGAGCAGGAGCTCAGGTCCTTCGCCAACAAACTAGCCGAGAAGCCGCCTCTGGCTCTCGCCATGGCGAAATACGCCATAAATTTCGGCCTAGAAGCGCCGCAGTGGGCCGGCATGATGTTAGAAGCTACGCAGTTCGGCATACTCTTCAGCACCGAAGACGTAATAGAAGGCGTCTCGTCGTTCCTCCAGAAGAAGAAGCCCCAGTTCAAAGGCAGATAGTGTTTTTTTAAAAATCTTTTTTAAGTCTTAACCAGGCTCACCTATGGATCGTTCTTCGCTGTATCTTATGTTTGTCGCCAAGTTGCTGGGCGAGTCTGTGGGGGAGGAGTTCCTTGATCTGTCCGGTTGCGACGTGTCGTCGCTAAAGGCGTCTGTTCTTAGGAAGGACTACGACGAGGTGACGCGGTCGCTTCTCGGCAAGGCGCTTGACGAGTTTTACAAAAACTACAGCTTCGAGGCAAGGAGGGAGCCGGACCACTTGATCACGATGCTGGCCTTCATGGCCCACCTCGCAAGGGATTATTCCGGTGAGAGTCTAAAGATACAACATAGGTTTCTCAACGTTTACCTTATACCGCTTGTGAGATACGCAGAGAGCGTATACCCCGGCTTGAGGACGATGAGGGAAATCTTAGAGGAGGATCTGAAGGTGATGTCTACATTGCTCCATGTCAGGTAAAACCACCATCACGGCACGGTGAGGAGACTGCCGGAGCTCGTGTAGAAGATTCTGTTTACGAAGTCGCCCGCCGAGTACTACGAGAAGGGGCTGGCGCTGGACAAGTGGAGGTTTAACGGCGTTACGCCAAGCGTGGTTCAGCTCGGCGACTCCTCGCTTGGAAACTGGCCTTTGCTGACGTGGCTGGGGGCTACGCAGGCATACTTCGACACCCCGGCGAAGATCGTTAAGACCGGGAAGAAACACAACTTCGAAGCGCCCTATATCGTTTGGTAACTCATCTCTTTTTTCACCCACTCTATAGTTCTCTCTGCCAGATACTTAATATCCTTTTCAACATCCGCTAGGTTTGAGTAACGGCCGGCTATCCCCTCGGGGTCTAGGCCGTTATATTGAAACTCGTGTAAATTCAGGGCGATCTCTGTGAGATGTATGAGCTCTCTTCCATATACCTCCTCCAGGGCGGAGGCCACTTCTCTCATTTTGGTGGTGGGCATGAGGACTATGACCATGTCGGCTCTGGACCTTAACCTGCCGGTCTTGTCCCTAACGGCCCCGGCGTACCGCCTTGTTATCGCCTTCCTGTGTTGGGCCGCAAATGCCGCCAGCAACGCCTTCCACGCCTGAAACGCCTTTCCAGCCGCATTTCTGTGGAGACCTTGCTCGAGGAACTTGAGCGCCAGCTCGGCCTCCCGTAGAGCCTCCTCCAGCCTTATTTTTACATATTGCGAAATATCTCGCCAGGGAGGGGCGTAGGTTAACGCCACGGAAAGAAGCAGGCTACTGATTTAAATTTCTACCAACTGGGGGCTATGGAGGATTTCATAAGGCTTCTCAAGACGCTGTCGGAGGCGCGTGGCCCCTCTGGCTTCGAGGATGAGGTGAGAGAGGTGGTGATCAAGGAGATGGAGCCGTACGTGGACGAGGTGGTGGTGGACAGGTGGGGTAACGTCATCGGCGTCAGGAAGGGCAGCTCGGACTACAGGGCCATGGTGGCGGCGCATATGGACGAGATCGGGCTCGTGGTCGACTATATAGATAAGGACGGGTTCCTCCGGATCAGACCTATCGGGGGGTGGAGCGAGGTGACTCTCGCGGGGCAGCGGGTGTGGGTGCGGGCCGCCGATGGGAGGTGGGCGAGGGGCGTCGTGGGTGTGACGCCGCCGCACGTCACGCCGTCTGGCAAGGAGAGGGAGGCGCCTGAGATTAAGGATATGTACGTCGACGTGGGGGCTAGGAGCAGGGAGGAGGTGGAGAGGATGGGCATCGCCGTGGGCTCCGTGGCGGTGCTGGATAGGGAGTTTGCCGTGCTTAACGGAGGCGTCGTCACAGGCAAGGCCTTTGACGACAGAGTGGGCGTGGCGGTTATGCTGTACGCCCT
Organism: Pyrobaculum sp.; assembly: GCA_009903905.1. Next base: position 3,316 of record WYEI01000106.1, read on the forward strand.
TAGGCAGCTGAGGGAGGTGCCCGTGACTCTCTACGCCGTGGCTACCGTGCAGGAGGAGGTGGGCCTACGAGGTGCTCAGATAGCGGCGGAGAGGATTAATCCGCACTACGCCGTCGCGTTGGACACCACAATAGCCGCCGACGTCCCGGGCGTGGAGGAGCGGCAACACGTTACGAAGATGGGGAGGGGGGTGGCCATAAAGGTGCTCGACGGGGGCCGCGGCGGCCTCTTCATCGCGCACCCAGCCCTCAGAGACCACATCATAAACATAGCGAGAGAGGTCGGCATTCCCTACCAGCTTGAGGTTCTATACGGCGGCACCACTGACGCCATGGCCATAGCCTTCAGGAGGGAGGGGGTACCGGCCGTAGCCATCTCCATACCGACGAGATACGTCCACTCGCCGGTGGAGTTGCTGGACGTAAGAGATGCGGTCAACGCCGCCACGTTGCTTAGACACGTGATCGAGAAGACGCCGCCCCCGGTTATAGACAAGTTCTTAGATAGGAAAGTTAAATGAAGAGGCGGCTGGTAGCGGTAACTCTATCTAAACTTGTACTTATCGGCATAGTTTCTGCCGTTCTGTACTACTTCGCTAAGCTGTTTCTGCCTCTTTTTGGGATAGTCCTAGACGTGGAGCAGCTTAACCTGGTGAAGTCCTTGATTATAGTGGTCGCCGGAAGCATCGCCATAAACATAGTGGGGAACGCGATTATAATGTATCTAAGAGATAGGGTGAAGGAGAAGGCGTACGCCGTGGGCAACGTGGTAAAGGTCATCGGCATACTGGCGGTGTTGCTGTTTGCAATATCTATCTCCCGCCTGGGCGCCGAGCTCGCCTTGCTCGGCGGCACCGTGACGGGCCTTGTGCTGGGTCTGGCCCTCCAGCCCGTCTTGGGCAACCTATTCGCCGGCATCATCATATTAACCACGCGGTTTGTGGAGGTGGGCGACACGGTTAGGATAGTTGCCTCTCAAATACCTTACCACATCGCCTCTCTCCCTTCCTACAAGTACTTCTCGCCTGACTACGTGGCGCCGGGGTACAAGGGGAGGGTTGTCGAAATAGGGCTCATCTACACTACCTTAATCCTAGACACGGGCTACGAGCTGAGGGTGCCCAACATGGTTCTCCTGAGCTCAGGCGTTGTTGATTACACGCCTAAGTGGAGCGAGAAGCAGGTGGTCCTGGTCAGGGTTGAGCTCCCCCTCTCAGTCATCGACCTAGATAAGCTCGAGGAAGAGATAAGGAAGGCTTTGGAAGGGCTTAACGTCGTGGCGGTGGACTACACCGAGCAGAGCGACAAAGACTTCGTCATTGTGAGGGTGAAGCTAGAGATACCGCCCGGCGAAAACTGGAGGGCGGTCAAAAGCGAGGCCTTGAAACGGCTTTTGAAATACCGCGACGAAAAAATCGGACAAAACCTCCCCCGCTACCTCTGCCTCACCAAAGGCGTGGAGTGCACACGATACCTAGCACAGATGTGAAACCGGTCTACCTGTATAGGCTATCCGCGCCTCGTCTGCCCCGTTACGAGGTAGTAGGCGTGGCTTGCGATGTAGACGGCGTGGTCGGAGGCTCTCTCCAGGAGGCGCAACACCACGGTCTCCATCACCTTGCACCTGTCGGCGCCTTTCAACACGTCCAGCAGAGCCTCCTCGTAGCTCTTGTCCACCACCTCGTCGTCTAGCCTCTCCACCTCCTCCAACGCCGAAACGTCGCGGCTGAGAAACATCTCCACGGCCTTAGCTACCATTTCTTTAACCACCCCGCCCACAGCCTCAACCCTTTTCGACCAGCAACCTCCCCCCAGCTTCTCGGCCACCGACGCGACGTCGTAGGCGTACCGGGCGATCCTGTAGAGGTCGTACGAGACGAACAAAGCGCTTTTCAAGAAGCGGAGGTCTGTGGCCACTGGCGAGTACCTAGCGACGGCCTCCATCACGAGGTCCGACACCTCGTCGTGGAGCCTGTGGAGCCTGGAGGCGAGTTCCCTAATCTCCTCCGCCTTAGCCTCCTCCTTAAGCGCCATGGAGAGCGCCTCCACAGCCAGCTTTACGCCCTCCCTCAGCCTCTGCGAGATCTCCTCCTCGGCTATGTCCAGCAACCTCCTCATGGAAGCCTCAACCCACGTCTTTAAAAATTGTTTTCATATGTCACACGCCTAGGTACGCCTTCTTCACATGTTCGTTCACGGCGAGCTCCTCCGGCTTGCCCTGGAGGATGATCCTCCCGTTTTCAATTACATATGCATAGTCGCTTATCTCCAGAGCCGCCGCCACGTTCTGCTCCACCAGCAACACCGACATCTCCTCCTTGAGCTGTTTCACGGTCTGGAATAGGTCGCTGACTATCTTAGGAGCAAGGCCAGCGCTGGGCTCGTCTACCAGCAACACCCTGGGCCTCGACATAAGCGCCCGGGCGATGGCCAACATCTGCTGCTCGCCGCCGCTCATGGTCCCCGCCTTCTGGCGCCTACGCTCCTTCAGCCGCGGGAAGAGGGCGTAAACAAATTCCAACGTGTCGTGCACCCTCTCTCTGGCCCTTTTCGTGAAGGCCCCCATAAGCAGGTTCTCCTCCACGGTCATCTCGGGGAATAGGCGCCGCCCCTCGGGCACCAGCGCGAGCCCCAGCTCCACCTTCCTGTGAGGCGGCAGCCTGGTCAAGTCTGCGCCCTCCAGCAGTA
>WYEI01000301.1 GCA_009903905.1 Pyrobaculum sp.
CTTCCTCCGGCGCCTCCTCTCCACGCTGGGGGTTGAGGAAAACGACGTGGTATACGTCGACGGCCTTGCGCTTAAGATAGACGGCTCCGCCGCCTCCACCTCCAAACTGCCCTTCCATAGCTGGGCCGACTTCGGCTGGAGAAACGTGGCCGCCGCCTACAGCGATATGAGGGTGAAATACGCCGAGGCCCGGCACCTCCTGGCCTCAGTCACAGCCCCCGACCTCGCCACGGCGGAGGAGGTGATAGAGGGCATATCAGCCGCCGCCTCTTACTTCTCCCTTGAGTATCTAGGCGGCGACCTCAACCAGGGCGGCGAGGTGGTGGTGGACGTGGCCCTCGTGGGCAGGGCTCCACATAAGGTGGGACGCAAGCCGCAGCCCGGCGACGTCCTCGTCACCATACCGGAGTTCGGCTACACGAGCCTCGCCTACAGGTTCTGGCGAGAGGAACACCCAGCTGTGAGGAGAGGCGTGGATATGTTGCGGCGGCCGGCCCCCCTCTGGCCTCTGCCACAGCCTCGCTGCGTCTCGGCGTCTATGGACTCCTCCGACGGGCTGGCAGACGTGTTGTGGTCCATGGCGCGAGACGTGGACATAGTGGTGAGGCGCCTCCCCACCACTGAGGAGGTGGAGAGGTTCGCCGAGGAGAGAGGCCTGGACATAGGCGATGTGGTGTTTAACGGGGGCGAGGAGTTTCTCCCGGTCTTTGCCGTGAGGCGCGGCTGCTCCGTGGAGGGCCCATATGTCGAGTTCGCGGAGGTGGTCGAGGGGGAGGGGGTTGTGTGGTGGGAAGGTCAACCGCTGAGGTGGCGGGGCTGGAGCTACTTCTAAATCCGTAGCCGTCCTCAACCTAGGTGAGTTTTATGCACGTGGCGGATGTGGCGCTGTTTGCCACAGGATGCGGCATTTCTCAGCGTCGTATGGCCTATTCGGCGTGTTTACCCTCGCCGGCTACTTACTTATGTACCTGGCGTTGCGCTCCCTGAGGATTTCGAAGACGGCGTTGGCCACCCTCTTTATGTCCTCCACAACGAGGTCTATGAAGGGGTATCTGCTGTAGACCCCAGACTTGTCTAGGCCGTTGTATTGAAACTCGTGGAGGCTCAGCGCCAAGTTCGTCAAGTCGTATAGACTCAGACCTGCGACCTCCTCCAGGTCTTTGGCCACGGCGAGCATGTAGCCCGTGGGCATAAACGCCGCCACGAAATCCGCCAAGTGGACCCGGCGCCCATCTCTAGTAGTTCTAACCCCCTTAAACCTCTCGGCCAACTTATCTCTGTGTTCCACGGCTAACGCGGCTAGCAACGCCTTCCACGCCTGAAACGCCTTACCTGCGGCGTTTCTGTAGAGACCCTCCTCCAAGAATTTCAGCGCGAGCTCCGCCTCGTATTTAGCCTCCAGGAGGCGGCCCCGCCGATACCCCTCGGGGTCTCTCCAAGGCTTCTCTAGCTCTATCACGACAGAGCCCCCATCCATATTTAAAAGCTATAGGTGCCTTTTAAGGGCCGTTAATGGGTGTGGTGGGCTATCTTCTTCGCTGTAGTGACCCTCACGCTCCTCGCCGTGGCTGGGACGCTCGCTGTGTTGACCGAAGCGTACTCTAAAGCGCTGGATGCCTACCGACTGGCGAAGCTGACCTTGGACCAGTGGTATTCACTGTCTAGCCAACTTAACCACACGGTCTGCACCGCGGCGGAGGAGATGGCGAAAGAAGCCGTGAAGACGCTAGACGTTGAGAGGTACAGAGAGCTGGGGCCCGCCTTCGCGAGAGCCATGGAGGAGGTCAAGTCGAAAACCTTTCTCAAGAGGCTGAACTACAGCTGGATCTTCCAGGGCGACGTATTTCGATACAACCTCACCTTTCTGCATCGAAGCGCGGCAGGCGCGGTGGATTGGCTGAGGCCCACGGAGCTGATAGAGACCGTCCAGCGCATCAAATCGACGTCGTTCGACCTAACAACCTCCACCGTCTACGACACGTTGAGGCCCCTTGTCCCAAGAGGCGCGGCGCTCAGCGGGGTGGTGTACGGCCACTTGACGGGAAATGGGACGTACACAGGAACGCTGACTGGAGAGTACACGCTGAGGGACAAGACACCGCTTAGATGCGCAAGCGGAAGCCTCTCCGTGAGCTTCACGGCGTCTCACTACGCCAGCTTGACGCTGAACTCCACGCAGCCCTCCGTCTACATTTACGAAGTGGTTTATATTGACAACTAGAGCGTGTATACCTTGCCGTCTTCCCGGACCACCAGAACCACCGCGTCTCTGCGTTTGGCAAAGATGCCCGTCTCAACGACGCCTGGCATGAGCTTAAGCTCGTCCTCCGCCGAGGGATCCAACGCAGACGGCGGGGTCCAGTCGAGGATGTAGTTGCCGCTGTCCGTCACGACAGGCCCCAGCTTGCCGCCGTCCTGCCTCAGCTTGACGACGCCGCCGAACCTCCTCTCCACCTCCCTAGCCACGTGGCGCCATGCCCACGGCACAACCTCAATAGGCACGGGGTTCCGCGTTGGGATCCTATCCACAAGCTTGTGCTCCTCTATCAACACCACAAACTGCCCCGCCGCGTAGTCCACAAGCTTCTCCCTCAGCAAGGCCCCGCCGCGCCCCTTCAGCAGGATTTTCTCGCGTGTCACCTCATCCGCGCCGTCGACCGCCAGGTCGATTCTGTCCACAGCCCACATGGGCATGAGGAGGCGGCCCAGCCCCAGCTCCGCGGCGAGGAACTCGCTATCGGCGGAGGTTGCGACGAGGACGACGTCGCTGGGGCCCGCCTCAGCAAGCGCCCTTATGAACTCTCTGGCGGTGGAGCCGGAGCCGAGACCCACCACCATGCCACTCTTTACAAATTTCACAGCCTCCCTGGCCAGAGCTACCTTTGACATGGAGGTAGGGAAAAAGAGTGTTAAAAAACCTAGGGGAAAGCTTCAGCCGTCAGCAAAGCCCTCAACACGTCCCTGATACTAATCACGCCAACAAGCCGCCCCTCCTCGACCACGGGCATGTGGCGAATGTTGTTCTCGATCATCTTCACGGCGGCAGACAGCGTTGAATCCTCTGGAGAGACTGTGATGAGGCTCTTCCTCGCCACCTGCCCCAGCGGCGTTTTGAAGTCGACCTCCTGGGCGAGGAACCTCACTACGTCGCGCTCTGTCACGATGCCCACGGGGTGGCCCGCCCTATCCACCACAACTACGCTTCCCACATTTGCGGCGTACATCTTAGCGACGGCGCATTCCAACGGCTCATCCTCGCGGCAAGACACAACGGCGTCTTTCAAGAGATCTCTCACCTTCATAGGCGAATCCATCTACGTCTTTATAAGTGTTACTGAGTTTACTGAGTATACCTAGCAACAGCAAAAACCTTATTAGATAACACCTAACCCCCTTTATGATAATACTTGAAATCGATGTGGAAAAGCGACAGATGTCCCTTAGGGAGCTGGACGCGTCGGGGCCCCTGGAGGCAGGGCTTGCGATCCACCGGGAGCGGGAGACCTGGCGTCTGGACCCGCTTTCGCCGGAGGTCCCCGTGGTCTTCGGATACGGGCCGTTTGTCGGCGGGAGGCTCTACGGGGTCCACCGCTTGATCTTTGTCTTCAAGAGCCCCCAGACGAAGACGCTACACGTCTCAGCCCTGGGCGGCGCCGCGTACAAGGCCATGGGCATGGGGGCGCAGGCGGTGGCCGTGGTGGGGAAGGCGCATAGGCCCACCGCACTCTTCATATCCCGGGGCGAGGTGAGGTTCGCGGAGGTGCGGCCAGGCGACGCCTACGAGGTGATAAAAAGCCTCTACAGAGAACATAGAGACTTCTTCGTGGAAAACGACGCGCGGGCTCTTGTGGTGGGCCCGGCTGCCTACACCACATACAACGGCGCGGTGGTCTCCGTCGACGTCGATGCGCGGAGCGGCGAGTTTAAGCTCGGCGCCGAGGACTTCGCGGCGAGGGGAGGCCCCGGCACGGCGCTTGCCCAAGGCCACAACGTGGCGGCGATAGTGGTGGGAGGCCCCAAGAAGCCGCTGTATGAAAAGGCGGCCGACGCCGAGTCCATAAACAACTTTTTCAAGTCCAAGGCCGGCAAGCCCTACATAGACCTTCTCAACGAGAAGACGGTGAAGTACCGGTTCGACCCAAAGATGGGCGCGGGCGGCACCTTCGGCGTCAACTATCCACACTACCGCGACCTGCTTCCGCTCTTCGGCTACAAATCGATATACATGCCCAAGGAGGAAAGGATTAAACACGCAGACCTAATCCTAGAGCTGTTCTGGAAGCCGTTCCAGAAGGAGGTGTTTGAAAAATCCAAGAGCTGGTACAACTGCGGCGAGCCATGCCCGGTGGTGTGTAAGAAGGTGTGGAGGGGGAAGAAGGTGGACTACGAGTCCTTCCACGCCGCCGGCCCCTTCATAGGCAACTACATCTTCGAGGAGGCCGTGCCGCTTGTCGACTTGATAGACAAGCTCGGCCTAGACGCGATCGAGATGGGGCATCTGGTGTCGTGGCTCTTCGACGCTGTGTATGTGGGCCTGCTCAGACCCGAGGAGGTGGGCATAGACGACGTGCCCGCCTTCGACCCCCTGAGGTTCAGCCCCGTGGAGGACTCCAGGAAAAACGCGAAGCTCGCCGCCGAGCTGATAGAGGGTTTCGTGAACAACTCCACCGAGGTGCTCGCCTTGGTGGCTAGACACGGCGTCAGAAGGGCGGCGCGGGAGCTGGAGAGGAAGTTCCAAGACAGGGTCAAGGCCGCGGGCCACCGGTTTAGAGACCTCGCGGTCTACGCCGCCTTCGGCGCCGAGGGGTACATGACGCCGAACTTCTACTGGGCGCCGGGCCTCGTGGCGCCTATGTACATACAGGGGAGGTACTGGTCCAACTACAACCCCACCTTCATGCCGCCTGAAGACTTCGCAAAATCGGCGTATGAACGCGCCGTGGCCGAGGCCTACGTAGACAACGCCGGCGTGTGTAGATTCCACCGCGGCTGGGCCGAGCCTGTCCTCGCCGATCTGTACAAGCTAGCTGGCGTGAAGCCGCCCACCCCCAACCTCTACAGAGACATCGCCTACTACGCCAAGCTCGCCGGCGCCGAGCCCATGCCCTGGGAGAGCAAACGGGCCAGGGATCTGGTCTCGACCCTAGCCAGCGAGCTAGGCGCCAAAGACTGGAAGTTCGAAGACTACGACGACTACTACGAGTGGTGGGTTAGGTACAAGGCGCACCTAGACAAGCTCGTGTTTAGTGGCGGCGCCTAGGCTCGTGCGCCAGCTCGGCGGGGAACTCTCTGAGCTCCCCCTGTTTCAACCTCTCCAACGCCTCCCTCGCCGTGGTGCCCTCTGCAAAATACATCTTTACGCCCCTGGCTCTAAACGCGTGGTACGCCGGTTTGCCGATCTCCCTAGTGATGACCACGTCGGGTCTGAGTTGCAGGATCTCCTCCCACCTGTGCCCCCGGCCTTTGATCACCTCTTCGTTCCTATACACCTCAACCCTATCGCCATCTACCACCAGGAAAAACGTCGCCTCGCCGAATTCATCCGAAATGGGGGACTCAAGGCCACCAGCCTCGTCGACGGGTATGAGCACACGCATGGCATGTTTCCCCGACTCCGCTTTTTAAGTTATACCGCGTATAGCGGCTTCCCTGCCTTGAAAAACGCCACGACGTTTTCCGCGGCGAGCTCCGCCATCTGCTCCCGCGTCTTCACAGTCGCCGAGCCAATGTGCGGGGTCAGCACCACGTTTTCCATAGAGACCAGCCTGTGTCCAGGAGGCAGAGGCTCCACGTCAAAGACGTCCAGCGCCGCGCCGGCTAAAACGCCGCTCTCCAGCGCCTCCAAAAGCGCCTCGGTGTCCACAAGCCTCCCCCTCCCCACGTTGATGAAGTAGGCCCCCCTCTTCATCTTCGCAAACTTCACCCTGTCAAAGAACCGCTCCGTCTCCGGCGTCAAAGCCAGAGTAACAACGACGAAGTCGCT
>WYEI01000125.1 GCA_009903905.1 Pyrobaculum sp.
TACCCAATGAAGAAGAGGAGGGCGGCTGTCGCCGGCTCTATTCTCTCGGCGACGAGGCCGAAGATGACGCCCGCGGCCGCGCCGTAGAGGGCCGCGGCGAGGGGCATGGCCCAGTACGCCGTCTCCTCCTCTTCCTCAGCCGTTGCCAGCTTGTCGTGAAGCGACTCTGCCAGCGGGGCGGAGAAATACAGCAGAAAAGCAGTCTGCGCTAACGCCGCCAGGACGCCCACAGCTGCGTACGCCCAGAGGCCTCTCAGTGGCATGGTATGCCGAGGAGGTGGCGTAGCTCATGTATGGCGTTGTAAATAGCCGGGGGTAGGGCCGACTGGAGGGCCCCTCCCAAGACGTGGTTTAGGACTGCAGGCACGGCGAAGAGCGCTAAGGCCCCCACAGACGCCGCAAGCGCGGCTACGCGTAGGAGCGAAAACTTGCGTTGAACCTTTAAGACAAGGGCCGTCTGTCTTGATTCTTTTCTCTGCATAAATAAGGGAGGAATGTCCCATATTTAAATATTTCTGCAGATGGCGTTTATCAAGACGTCGTTTGACTCGGGGCTTTTCAACGACACTCGGAACCCCTGCACACCCTTGTCGCCGAGGGGCCTGGTCTTGACGCCGGGAGGCGGGGGGCCCATCACCGTGTAGAAGTGGACGGCGCTGGGGACATAGGCCACGCACCTCCTGATGGCCGCCTCAAACCTGGGCTTCTCCTGGGCGAGGTACTGAAGCGTTTTTTCTCTGTGTCTCTTCAGCGCGGCGGCGCCTGCCGTATAGACGGCGTAGTCCGCCAGGCTGTTTATCCGCCAAGGCGGCGGCGCCTTGTGTCGGTAGAGGAGGGCCCCCAGCCTGAGGCCCGGCACGGCGAGGAACTTGCCGTAGGACTTAACCACGGGCAGGTCGGGCGCCGCGGTCTCGACTCTGGCGAAGTCTAGAAAAGACTCATCCACCAGCAACTTGGCGCCTCTACGCCTGACTTGGTCGGCGTAGTCCAGAACCACGTCCCTGGGCCAGTGGTAGCCGAGGGGGTTGTTGGGGTTGGCCAGCACCACCACGTCTCCAGGCTTGACGGCTTCCAGCTGCCAAGGAGGGAACTTCACCGCCTCTACGCCGAGGAGCTGGGCTATGCGCAGGTAGTCGCCGTAGGAGGGCCACGGCACCGCGATCCGCTTCGGCTTTAGGTCGAGCAGGGCGTATAGGAGGGCCTCGGTGGCTCCGTTGAAGACAGTCAACTCCACGCCTTCGTACTCCCCCAACGTTTCCTCGGCGTGGTGCGCCGGGAAGCGCCTATAGACGCCCAGCTCCGCGGCGCGGCGGAGGGCCTCCTCCACCTCGGGAGGCGGACCGACGGGGTTTGAGTTGTCTGAGAAGTCCAGCAAAGCCTCCTCGGCCCAGGTGGAGCCGCCGTGGAGTAACTCCTGTGGATGGCCCACCTCTACGTCTGCGGAACGTGATTTAAATCAATCCAGCGCCTTGTCCTTGGTCTCGGGCAGTAGTAGGAGGGCGGCGAGGAGGGCGACCGCCGCCACTACGTAGGTGTATAAGATGACGCCGGCGAGTGGGTTTTTTAGCCAGAGACCTATTGCCTGTATTATGAAGGGCGTGAAGCCGCCGAAGAAGCCTATGCCTAGGTTGAAGGCCATGGACATGGCGGTGTAGCGGACTCTGGTGGGGAAGAGCTCCGCCAACGTGGTGCCTAGGATGCTGAAGGTGAAGGCGGTGGCGAGGATTAGGACAAACACGCCGAAGGAGACCAAGGCGACGTCTTTGACGCCGGCAAGCCATAGGTACACGGGGTAGTAGGTAGCCATGGCGAAGAGGAGGCCGGTCATGTATATGCGTCTTCTGCCGACTTTGTCGGAGAGCCAGGCGTTGAAGATGTAGAAGGGGAGCTGGAGGAGGCCGGCGACGCCTACGGCCAGGTTGGCGGAGATGGGGTCTAGCTTGGTGACGTTGGTGAGGTAGGTGAATATGTAGCCTGTGGCGGTGTAGGCCAAGACGGCGTGGCCGGCGGCTATGGCTATGCCGACGAGCATGTAGCGTGGATATCTGGCGAAGGCTTCCACAAGAGGTATCTTGGCGACGTCGCCTCTCCTCTTGGCCTCTTCGAAGAGAGGCGTCTCGAGGAGTTTTATACGGAAGACGAGGCCTATCGCAGTGAGTATTATGGAGAGGAGGAAGGGCACACGCCAGCCGTACGCGGCAAAGTCCTGCGGAGAGAGGAGCTTCGAGGCCGTTACTAGAGTGAGAGAGGCGAGGGCTAGGCCAAGGGGCGGAGTCACTGCCACGAAGCCTGCGTAGAAGGCCCTGGCGCGGGACGCGGCGTGTTCAAGCACGTAGGTTACCGCGCCGCCGTATTCGCCGCCTAGCGAGACGCCTTGTAGAATTCTGAGGGCGGTCAAGAGGGCGGGGGCCGCGAGGCCCGTCTCTGCGTAGGTGGGGAGGAGGCCCATGAGAAACGTCGCCACGCCCATGAGGAGGAGGGTGGTTATGAAGGTGGTCTTCCGGCCTATCTTGTCGCCGAGGTGGCCGAAGAGGGCGGCGCCGACGGGCCTCACCACGAAGCCTGTGGCGAAGACAAGCCAAGTTAAGAGAGAGGCGGCTATGGGGTCGTCTTGGGGGAAGAAGAGGCGGGAGATGAAGGGCGAGAGAGAGGCGTATGAGAAAAACTCGTACCACTCGATTAACGTGCCCGCCGTGGAGGCGGTCACCACAATTCTCATGTCGCTACGAGACATAAATAGAGCGATAGGACCCATATATATCTGTTGACGACTCACGTCTTAACGCCTTAAGAGGCCGGTCACACGCCGTGTATCATCCTGTCGTAAAGCCTTGTCAACACGCCTGCGGCCAGCGCCGCCGCCACGTCGTCGGCGAACATGGGGAGCTTGGCCAGGGGGCCTGGTTTCTGTCTATCCAGCCAGTACAGCGTAAGTACGGCCTTGAAGCCGCCGATGTAATCCGCCAGAGCCACTGCCAAAGACTCGTCTGCCACTATCTTTTTGCTGTCCGCCGCGTGTTCCTCCGGCGTCAAGCCGCGGTAGGCCCCGGCGGCGGCCTTGGCGTCCAGCTCCCCGGCGGCGTAGATGAAGGCCCAGACGTTGGGGTCTTTCAACACAGCGTCGAGAAGTCTGCGGGCCTCCTCCTCGACGTTCTGCGCCCCCGGCACCGGGGCCTGGGCGTAGGCCTGCAATATGAGGCTCAGCAGATCGCCGTAGCCCAGCCCGAGGCTTAGCCGAAGTTCTTGGTCCACGTCGAGGCCTCCCAGGGCCTTCAACACTGCATCGTGCACAAGCCGGAACAACTCGTCGCCCACCTCAGTCCCAAGGCCCACGTACCTCCTCCTCTCGCCGCCCGCCGCGATGACGGCGATGGCGTCTGACACGTCTCCGCCCACCCTCCTCCCCCCTCTCCTAAGGCCTAGATCCGCGGCGGCGGCCGCCTTGGCCTCCACGGCCAGCCTAAAGGCGTCTGCCAAAGCCCGGAGGTCCGGCTCCACCGCCAACACCGCCAAGACGTTGATGGTGTTTGGAAGCCCAGCCGTGGCCGCCACGAGGACGCCCTCGCCGCGGAGAACTGCGTGGTGCCGAGCTACGTCGACGGCGGTGTAGAAGGTGAGGTGCCCCGGCACCGCCTCTCTCTCCATCTCTGCACAAGTCTTGTAGCCCCTCAGCTGGACGAACACGGCGCCCTCCACCTCCCTCACGCCGCCGTCCACGGTGGACGACAGCGCAAGCCCCCTCGCCTTGACCCAGAGCCTGCCCTCCTCAAGCTTAACTACGGGCTCCATAGCCGCCGCGGCTTGAGGCGGGGCCTGCGGCGTAGCTCCTCCACCTCCGCCGGCGCCGCCGGTATTTGAGAGATGTGCCGCCCTCTGTAGGTGTGCCACGTGGTCTTCGGCGGGAAGAGGTCGCCGGCGGAGGCGCGCCTCACCACCTCGCTCTTGTCTACGTTGACGTCGACCGCGTCGTAGTCGAAGAGGAGGACCGGCGCCGGGAGGCCGGCGCGGAGGAGGAAGCGGAGTCTGTGGTGGCCGTCGAGCACCACGGCGGTTTTGTAATCTACAGCAATGGGGTGCACCACGGCGTAGCTCCTCTCCTCGAGGACCTCCTCATGCGGCTTCAACGTGGCTGGGTCCACGTAGAGGGGATAGGCCACGGGGCAGAGCCGCTCCGCCTCCGCCCAGTCGCCCCGCGTGTCTACGTCGCGGAGGGGGCCCACCTCCACATCCACCCACCTGGAGAGGTCGGGGGTGGGGAGGTAGGAGAGGCCGACGTATTCGCCGCCGGAGGTGGCCGTGGCGAAGACCTCCCCCGCCATTAGCTTGAGCACGTGGCTGGGCGTTAGGTCTGCTATGTCGCAGGCCGCCACGACGGCGGGGGCGTAGGCCGCCAGCTGGGCGAAGTCGCGTTCGTAGCTGATGCCGGGGGTGTAGATTACGTCGATGCCCCACCTCGCCGCCGCCTCGGCCACTCTTTTGTGTCTTGGCGTGGTGGCCACGTACAGCTTATCCACGACCTGCGCCAAGGCGCCCGCCACGCGGAAGAGGAGGGGGATGCCGCAGACCGGCGCCAGGCACCTCTCCGGGTCGCCGAACCTCTCGCCCCTGCCGCCGGCCAGTATTATGCCGGTTATCACAGCGGATAAACACGGCTGATTTATATATGGAGGGGGACCGTTCTGTGCTCCTCGCGTACGTGGGCGGCGGCAAGGGGAAGACCACGGCGGGTCTCGGCGTGGCTCTGCGGGCGTGGGGCCACGGCTACAGAGTGCTGGTCGCCTTCATGATGAAGACGCCCCTGTACATGGGGGAGGAGGTGGGGGAGTACAAGGCGCTGAGGCGTCTCGGCATCGACGTGGTGACCCTCGAGGAGTTCGGCAATCCCCAGGCCATGTGGGAAAGCGTCTTGGAGGTGCTAGACAGCTACGACGTGGTCCTCCTAGACGAGTTCAACTACGCCGTGAGACAAGGCTTCATCGCCCCTGGCGAGGTCCTCCGGCTGAGAGGCGTCAAGCCGCATGTGGTGGTGACTGGGAACCACCTCTGGCCGGAGCTGGCGGATGCCGCCGACTTGATCTCAGAGATACGCGCCGTAAAGCACTACTACCCAAAGGCAGCCGGGGTGAAGGGGCTGGATTGGTAAATTAAAGCTATCCCCCTCGGCGCCGCATAAGGCTTCTGGAGTGTGTAAAGTCGTCCAGGTGAGCGCCCGAACCTCGGATATGAAAACATCGACGCCGGTGGTGATATGGGGGTGGGAAGTTGGGAGGCTCAGGAAATTAACGCCCACACGTCTAAGGAGGGTTCTCAACGACTTTAAGAGCCACGGCCCCAATCCCTCTTTCTGAGGAGGTGTAGCGGCTTGCCAGCGGAAACCCGGCGAAGGAGAAAGCTTTACAAGGCGAGAGGCAGGAGCCGACGTGGTAGTCTTGAGAAGTGTCTAGTGCCGAGCTTTGTCGCTAGGCGGCGTGGCTGTCTTGAGGAGGCGGCGGAGGACCCAGACGTCTCTTGGAGCCTTGAAGCGCTTGTGGGTTGATATAGGCGTTGGAGGAGAGAAACTTAGTCGTCTACGGCTTGTGCAGCAGAACATCGAGATTTGGATAGGCCGGCCCCGCCGGAAAGCGGCCTGGAGCTGGGCGCGGGCAGAGATGTGGTGTGGCAGATGCCGACTCGCAGAGATGCCGTTAAGAGGGACTTGAAGAGACTTGGTTAAGGTAAAATCGGAAAAAGGGGGGTTTACCGTTTTGGTTTTCTCCTCAAAGCTATGGCCACTGCGGCCGCCGCGACCACAGCCACCAACGCTACCCAAACAGCAACGTCCAGGCCGCCGGAGGTATTTGGAGTTTGAGCTACCGGCTGGCTCTGCTGGGTGGTGGAGGGTTGTTGGGCGGTGGTCAGCTGGGTGGCCTCCGTCGGCTTTGCGGCCGCGGCTATTTGTTTCGTCA
>WYEI01000003.1 GCA_009903905.1 Pyrobaculum sp.
CATTTGTATCATTTCAAGCCTCTGGCGCGGCAACTTGAGGACATCGGGGAACCGTGCCGAGGCCGATACGCGGCGTATCGGCACCCTCATGACGTTCTTTGTAGCATACATCCACGTCCCGTCCGGTGCGAACAATTTGCCGCCCTCCAGCCTGTAGTTGCCCTCGGCGACGGCCTTATACAGCGCCGCCAGCTTCTTCCTGGCCTGCCTCTGCGCCTCCGTTAGTAGCGTCTTCATCGCGTCTCGGAAGTTTAGAAGCGTCCTCCTTTCCTCCTCTGTGAGCTGAAAGGTCTCGGCGATCTCCTGCGCCGCATATTCGACGTACAACCTCCACGCCGAGAAGACAAAGTCCACCGGCCCCCGCAGAACGCCGCGGGTGGAGACCTCCTCAAGCACCTCCTCCAGCGTCGGCTTCTTGACGCTAAGCGCGAGCTCTAGACGCTGTATAATCTTAGACCCCATGACGCGTTAAACGCCGCGGCGCATGTCGAACTGCGAGTCTCTCCATGTCCTCTTCTCTCTGCTTGGCTATATAAGTTTTTCCATACAGGCAAAGACCGGAACTTACAGATTTACAGGTATAATTGGACCTGTAAACAAATGCTGTAGACACGATTCGTCCGCGTTTCGAACCTTTACATATTTCCTCGCAGTAGCAAATGTGCTTGTGGACGAGTGTCTGTTAAAAGACGGGGAAGCGTGGCGGCTGACTCCTTAGGCTCTGACTGGGCGTAGGGCGCGGCTAGGCCGGAGGTCCGCCTGGGCCCCCGGGCCGGCGGGCCG
This sequence comes from Pyrobaculum sp., assembly GCA_009903905.1. The sequence goes on from WYEI01000003.1 coordinate 784, forward strand.
GGCCTCACGGCGTACAGCGTGCGGTGTTGCACGATAGCTTTAGGCAGGGGCGGCGTCGAGTTAGAGGCCGGCAGGACGGCGCCGTTCTGCGCCGGGGACGGCTGTAGCGCTGAAGTGTCAGCTGGTACGTATGCGACGGCGGGGAGCGAGTAGGTGAAGCCGCTTGCCCGCACCCTAACCGGCAGGGGCACCCCGTGGCGGTTATGTTGACGAGCCTGAACCTCTGGACGTCCATGACCGCGTCAGATGTGTAGGCCAGCGTCAGCCCGTCCCATGAGAGGGCTATGGAGCGCGTCACCGGCGCGTCGAGCTCCGCGGCGAACTTCCCGCCTCGGATTATGTACAGCCTCTCCGCCGTCGCGGTGGCTATCGTCCTCCCGACGCCGGAGACCGCCACTGCAATTGTAAGCGTAGGGTTCACAAAAAGAGGGCGCCCAACGCAACCCCGCTACCACGCCGTTCTCTCATTTACACACACTTTGTAAAGCGTTGCTCCACTCCTTTTTCTTATTGCAGTGCCTCCCCTGTAGTAGCTCCAGAATTGCAACTCCGCGGTGGCGTGATTTTTCAGAGCATTCAGGACGCGTTTGAGAGCGTGTCTCTCGTTTTCTATTTCGTATAGGCAGGTTGAGGAGGTTTTGAGAAGCGGCGGCAAGTCTTACTTTGCGGAGGTTGCGGCGGCCGCGGCGAAGCTGACGGCTATGGAGGACTCAGCCGTTGTGGAGGTTTTGCTCAGCGGCGGGAGGGTGTTGAAGGCGTCTAGCTGGGACGTGCCGGGGTCTGCTGTGGCTGAGGTGGCCAAGGCCGTGGCGGAGCTCTACCGCGCCTATGCGCCGGAGCCGTATGTGTTGTTTGTGGGCCCTGGCAGATATGCGAAGCTTGTTGCGGTTGAGGAGAGGACTGGCGTGATGGAGCTGACGCGGGTGAGGTCTCTTGTGAAGGACGTGGTCGTCGTGCCGCAGTTGCCCGAGGACGCGGCTCTGGTGGTGTCCACAAGCCCCGCTGTGGTGGACTTGGCGGTGGGCGTTGACGTGGAGACGACGTATTTAGGCCCCGATGAGGCTGGGCACAACTTCCTGCTCCGCGAGACCTTCGCCGTGAGGCTGAAGAACCCCGAGGGCGTCGTTGTCCTCAGGCAATAACCCGCGTTTTTCCGCCAACGGCAGCGCAACATATCCGCTACGCTCAATAGCGTCTCCAGAGGCCGGAGAGGGGCCGGGCGGCGTTCCGCGTAGGAGAAAACGCTTCAAGCAACTTTATAGGCATGTAGCAACTACATACGATAGACAGACCGGCCGAGAGGCCAGGGTAGCTTTTCGACAGATAAGGGGAGACAGAGCAAGTGACCGGCGCCGCGACCGTAGGAGCGCATCTGGGCCGCTTGAGGAGTCTCCCGAGGTTTGGTTGAGGCGAGGTGCTCAGCTTCAGAGACGCACGCCATTAGTGGGATAAAGTGATTTGGCCGCGGCGCTGGACAAAGGCGGGGGGTTGCGGAGCTGGGGCTACTGCGCCAGCTTGTCTTTGGACTCCTCCACAGCCTTCTGGATCTCCCCGGCCAGCCGCAGTTGCTTCTCCGTGACCTTGTTGCCGGGGTCGTGGGCGGTGAGCCTTAGGGCTAGGTTTACGTAGAGTAGCTGGATGGTGGTTCAGCCGCTCAGTTGCCTCGGCCACCCGCCGGAGGAACTCGATAGCGTCTAAGTATTTTTTGAACCCTAAACATTATGTTCGCCTTATTTCGAACCCCGTCATGGCATTCATTATGTGTATGTGTTCTGGGTCTCGTGGTATTTAGTTCTCTAGGTCGCCGAAACGGAGAAACCCAGAGTTGGCACAATGGCCACCGCGCCGGCGTGAAGTCAATTGTGGCGACGGTAGTTCAAGGGGCTTTTTGGCCTTGTGCCAATTGTATAGTTCGGTATGTACAACGAAAAATATTTTATAAATTATTAAGTTGCTCTTGTGAAGCTTGTTAAAGTCTTTAAAGGCGTCTGCCCCAAGTGTGGGAGTCCTCTCACCGTTGAGGAGGTGCCTGGGGTGAAGGAGGTGAGGTGTCCACGTTGCAACCTCTCTATTGACCCTAGCGGCTTTACCATTGATCTAGTGGTTCGCCTTGGCGACTGCGAGATTAGGGACTGGGAGCGGTTTGGCCAGCTCTCCTCTACGAACCAAGAGAGGGTTCTGCAGGCGTTGGAATCGGGCTTGGCGCCTCGCGAGCTTTATCCCCTACTGCTGAAGCTTAAGGAGATGGGTGCCTTGATATGTACCTAGAGTTTCCCTCTGTCTTGAAGTATTTCCGGGACTACATCGAGGCGTCGGGTGGGATATCTGAGCTGAAAAAGGCGCTTGACTGGAGCGTGTGGTACGCGGCGAAGTGGTGGCTGGAAATCCACAGGGCTGGGGCCGTGAATCTGAAGAAGCCGTTTGTCAAGGCTTTGTATCTGTCGCTGCGGGCGATGAGGGTAATCGACGAGGACGGGAAGGTTGTTAAGGAGGTGAAGAAGCCTGAGTTGCCCAAAGGTCTCTACGCTAGGGAATGGGTGGAGATGCATCAACAGTTTGATGAGCTGGGGTCCGTGAAAGTGGCTAGGGATGAGGTGGATAGGAACTCTCTTGATCTTCTCTTCAGCGACATACAGGCCATGGGGTGGCACAGGGTTATGGTAAGTGGCTTCTTAAAGGCCTGCGGCGAGTCCGAGGGACACGCCGTGTTGGAGCCGTTCTCGAGAGAGGGTCACCTGGCACAGCTCTACCTAGAAGGCTACAAACCGGCGGCTTACCTAGGCTACGACCCCAACCCCTCTTTAGTAGAGGTTGCTAAACAAGTCGTGCCAAACGCAACCTTTACCGCGGTTTCTTCTGCGTGTCAGCTCTCAGGCCAGTTCGACGTGGTGTTGCTGGTGGAGAAGCTTCAATGGATGGCGGACCCCCTGCGTGAGCTGGAGTGCATAGGCAAGTTGCTGAAGCCCGGGGGGAAGCTCTACGTGGCGCAACCAACCGCCGACTCCACGCCGGGGTACCTTGCGATACTCACCGCCACGGGCGCCCAGCATGTCTACACGTGGACAGAGGTCGAGCAACTCATCGGCATAAGGTTCGCGCTGGAAAAACGCCTAGTCAAAACCATGCCTTTCTACGGTGCCATTTTCGCAAAGCCGCACCCCAGGCCGGCCAGGGAGACTTTTAGGTAGCGTCGTTCTCGTACAGCTTTCTGTTATACGGCAGACGCGGCACCAGGGCCATTGCCACGGCCGCGAGGTTGAGGTCAAGCCGCGTTACGCGTCTCCTAGTCAAGAGGCCGATTATGCCTTCGCGGTAGCCGACGGCGCCCCGCCTGAAGTGCCGCTCTGCGAGGACTCCCAGCTCCACGCCGCGGAGCACCTCCCCGAGGAAGACCGCGGGGATTTGAAAGGCGGGGCCGAAGCCGAGCGTCACCTCGCCGGATCTGTCGGCCACGGCGGCCACAGTGATGTCTAGGTGTCTTTCGGCTACGGCCACGGCGCCCGCCTCTATCCCCACGCCGTGTTCGGCCTCATCCACAGCCTGCAGGGCCGCCTCCGCCCTCTTCACGGCGCCCTCTACAACTGCGTCGAGTCCTAAAGGCTGGGGAGGCAGAGCCGCCGGCTTAGCCGCCGCGACGACAGAGGCAGGGATGCCGAATAACATATACGCCTTCTCCACCGCCCTAAGCTTGTTGGGGTTCCGGGAGGCCACGGCGACGATCACGTCCCTCTAAAAACTCCACTTTAAAAGTCGTCGCTACGGAACTCTAGACAGACAAACCCCTTCTCTTCGGCCTCCTCCACCGACGCCTCTCTAGGCTCCTCCACGGCCTCCGCCGCGTCTGGGCCGTAGGAGAGGGTAGCCACTACCCGTCTGGGGGCGACGCCAGCCATCTCCACCACTTCTCTCACTGTGTAGAATTTGGCCTTTGCGTAGAAGGGGTGGCCCCGCGTAGCCGCCTCTCTATAGCGCCTTCCCCAGGGCGAGTCCCTAGGCACTATGCATGCCGCGACTCTCTCCGCCACACGCATCGCCTCTCTCAACACCGCGGCGGGGTCTTGGACGAAGCAGAGGGTGACCACCAGCAACGCGCAGGGAAACGCCCGGCGCCTCAGGGGAAGCATCTCCCCCACACCCTCCACCAGATCTAACTCACGCGGCGCAAGTCTCAACATCTCTCTCGCGGGGTCTACCCCCGCCCTCAGCCCCAGAGGCGCGGCGAACCTCCCCGTGCCCACCCCCACCTCCACGCCGCCTCTGCAGCCAAGCCTAGCGGCGGCGAGGAGCTCCGACTCGTAGAGAGAGGGGTGCTTCACGTACCAAGCGTCGTAGTCCAAGGCCCTGGCTTTGAAAACCTCCACAGATAAAAGCCTGTCTCTCCTTATATAGCTACCTCCTCCAGGCGGACCTATCGCTTAGAGCCCGCCTCACCTCCTCCGGCGTTGCGTTGCAACCGTTTTTCCTCAGCCAGTCTGTCAGCAGTCGGAGGAATAATTCTGCGTTGTGTCTGCCGAGGGTTTTCTCCAGCACTTCGTATGAGCGCCACGGCTCCTCCACGAGAAAATAGTCAAAAGGCCTGCCGAAAGTTGCCAAGACGCGGTAATGGATAAGCGTACGCATGGCGAAAAACGCCGGGTCGCCGTAAAACTTCGCCAGGAGCTCCTTTGTGATACACATACTACTCTTTGGAATATACTACCCTTCTCTTTTCCGTGTCCACGTGGAATTTAAACTGGAGGGGCTGCGCCGTCTCTGGCGTATAAGCCGTGAGTGTGTCGTTGTCAAATATGAAGACGTAATCTATCAGCGAGCCCACTTTACTAGCTATATCTCTCCAGACGTCGTGGGAGTTAAACACAAGCACCGTGGTGACTGGGTGGTTTATAACTGACTGATACACCCTGGCGGCCTCTATTAGGAGGTCGGCGCCCGCCGTCACGGCCACTTGTTCGTACTGATCTGCAAAATGCACGTCGTATCTCTCCCGGTTTATCATCGAGGCGATGGCGTACCACCAGGCCAAAGACTTGTGTTCAGCCACTGGGTGGTAGAACCAGTGGATCCCCGGCCTCTGCCACTTGACGCCTAACGCCTCGGCGAACTTCACAAAAGTCGGCACCACCTTGTGGTGGTGGTACAAC
>WYEI01000093.1 GCA_009903905.1 Pyrobaculum sp.
GTGGCGCCGCTTATGTGGCGAGGCCGGCTCCAGGAGTGGGCTGTGGAGGCGTTTCTGAGGCAGTTGGCTCAGCTCTCCACGGGGTCTTCGCGGCTCTACGTGGTGTATAGGAGGCCGAGCGGGGAGGAGGTTAAGAGGGCTGTTGACGAGCTTCTGGCGGCGCGGTCTGAGTGGTCGTTTCTCACCGAGGGGAGGGTCGTGGAGGAGGTGCTCCAGAGGGGCATCGACGTGAGGGTCGACGGGACTCCTGCGCCGGTGGTGGAGCGGGCGCCGGGCTCCCGGCTTGTGGTGGAGGTGGTGGCCACCGACGACCTTCTGGCTGTTAGGCACAGGCTGAACGTATGGGCTGAGGAGCGGGAGGAGGGTGTGTCGGGGCGGCGCTACGTCTTTGAGGTCGAGGCGCCAGCGGAGCCGGGGGCGTATGCCCTTGAGGTGGAGGGGGTGTTTAGAGACGGGGCGCGGGACAGGAAGACCGTAACGATTAAGGTTAGGGGGAGGTGTAGGAGGGGGGTGACGAAGTTCGAGGTGGGCCCGGGCGACGTGTTGAGGGCGGTTCAGGCGACCTCTGTGCAGGACGCCGAGTCGTTGTTGAACTACTTCGCCGGGAGGGGGCTTGTCTTTGTTTTTGAGGTGGGGGCGAGGAAGGCGGATCCGGAGACGGAGCTTAGCCTAAACGCGAAGTTCGCGGTGTCGGGCGCCGAGGCCAGGAACAGGGCTCTTAGGCTTCTGCGCGCGGTGCAAGACGTGTCGCCTGCCGTAGACGCCGTGTTTAGGTTCAAGCAGCCGGCGGCGGTGGACGAGGACATGGTTCAGAGGTTCAAGGGGAGGCCCCTCAAGTACGAGGTGGAGGTGGAGGAGGAATGTTGATCAAGAGGAGGGGGTCTCGGCGGGTGGCCGTAATTGCGGCTGAGGGCAGGTTCGAGGTTGGCGTGCCGCTTGAGGAGGTGGTTGGGTTTCTGCGGAGGCTTTGGCCTTGGGAGTTCGGCAGGCACGTGGAGGAGGGGGAGGGGGTGCTGGTGTTTAGGGATAGGGTGCCGTTTGAGAGGGCGCTTGTCTACCTCCTGGCGAGGAGGGGCGGGCTTCCGCCAGGCGACGCGGAGTTCCTCGCCGCGTCTCTCCGGCTCCACGAGACGGCGCTGATCGCAGACGCCTTGCTCTACCGGCTGTGGCTCTGCAGGTCGGGGGGCGGCGGTTGCAGGCGGGTGGTGGATGCCTTCTCTAAGATGGCTAAGGTGTATCGGGAGGTCCTGCCGTGACTTCTTTAGTAGAGATCCTCAGGTCGGCGGGGAAGGAGCTGTATAAACATCAGCTGGATTTTGTGTCTGACGTCCTCTGGCTGGCGCGGCCGCGGGTCTTGCTGGCGGACGACGTGGGGCTGGGGAAGACCATCCAGGCTCTTCTCCTCGTCAAGGCGTTGATGGAGATTGGTCGCGTCAACCACGTCTTGGTGGTGGTGCCCCGCGCCGTGTTGGGGCAGTGGGAGGAGGAGCTCCGGCGGTTCGACGTCCCCCACTTCGCCGTGGAGAACCCGGAGTTCCCCATTGGCCACAGGGTGTACTTAGTCACGCTGGATAGGGCGAAGATGCCGGAGTACCTCGAGGCGCTGAGCCGCATCCAGTGGGACCTCGTGGTGGTTGACGAGGCGCATAAGATCAGGCTGGGGACGCAGAGGCAGCGGCTTTCGCACCTCTGCAAGGCGGCGGGCGGCTGCCTCCTCTTGACCGCCACTCCGCACACAGGCGACGAGAGGGATTTCCAGTTCCTCACGTCTCTTGTCGACGTCGTTGTCAGGAGGGAGAAGAAGGATGTGGAGGAGTACGAGGGTAAGAAGATCTTCCCCTCCATAAGGTACTGGGTGGTGCAGGTGAAGGCCTCTAGGGAGGAGGCGCAGGCGCTCTACGCGGTGCTCAGCCTTCTGAAAAAAGCCAACGTGGAGCCCATTGTGAGGGTTGTGGTGGAGAAGAGGGCCATGTCGAGCCCCGTCTCTTTCTTCAAGACCTTGGGCCGGGTGGTCGGGGGGAGGTGCGACGAGGAGGCCCTTGAGGAGGGGGAGCTCGACGCGTGTATAGGCAACGTGGCGGGGTGGAGGGAGCTGGCGGCGTATGCAGAGAGGTTCGCCTCCGCCTCCGATAGGAAGCTCGCCGCGTTGAGGAGGCTGGTGGAGGTCTTGGGGGGCCGCAAAATCTTGGTCTTCACCGAGTACGCCACGACGGCGGAGTACCTCTTCAACGCCTTCGCCTCGGGCTGTAGGGTGGTGGACTCGGGGGATGGCTTCGCTAGGGCCGACTGCGGCCGGCTGGGCGTCATGTACGCCACGTCGCGGGCCAGGGAGAAGATAGACGTGGGCCGAGAGGCGGCGCTTCTGGCGGAGGGCCACGAGACTGCCCTCTTCATCTCCACGGACATAATGTCGGAGGGCGTCAACCTGCAGAGCTTCGACGTGGTTGTTAACTACGAGGTGGTGTGGAGCCCCACTAGACACGTCCAGCGGGTGGGGAGGATCTGGCGGTTCGGCCAGAGGGCGGATCCCGTATACGTGGTGGACATGGTGTTGAAGACGCCGGCCGCCGAGAGGGATGAGTTCGACATGTACCTCTCCCTTCTGGAGAAGCTGTATGAGATCTCCCTCAGGGCTCTGCCGCCTCAGAGCTACGGCGAGTTTGAGGTGTATGAAGTTGCCGAAGACACGTTTAGAAGAGTTCTTGAGGTGGGGTCCGCGGCGTTTCTCACAGAGGCGGAGGTGTACGAGGCGGCCGCCGGCGGGCGGCTGGAGGCGCTTAAAAAGAAGATTGAGGCCATCATGAGGGAGAGGGAGAAGATTAGGTGGAAGCCTAGGCAGCTGGTGGAGGAGGGGCTGGAGGCTAAGCTGGGGTCTCTGCCGGGGAGGCGGGCGGAGCCCGGCGGGGGGTACTACGTGGCCTACGTGGAGTACCTAGCCGACGGCGCGCCGCTGTATAGAGAACGCATGTTGGTGCGCCTCGCCTCTCCGCTGAGCCGGAGCAGGGAGGCGCCGGAGGCTCTCTACCGCGAGGCGGAGGTGCCGTGGGACGCCGTGGAGGAGGAGCGGGGCGAGGTGAAGGAAGACGAGCGGAGCCAGGTGGAGCGGAAGATCCACGAGGAGGTCTGGCTCAGCCGCCTAAAGCCCTACCTGGAGAAGGTGCGGAGCCTTCTGCCCATCGGCGCGCCGCGGTACAGAGTGGTGGGGGTCGTGAGGGCGAGGGTGTTGGGCGTGGAGGTCGCCGCCGGCGGGTTTGAGGAGCTGGTGTGGCAGGAGGTGAAGAGGAGCCGGAACATCATGCGGAGCGAGCTCGCCGCGGCTAGTTGCGTCAAGGCTTGGCTGGCGCAGAACGGCTACGTCATCAGGGAGGACTACGCAAGCGTGCCGCGACCCTTTGACATGGTGGTGGCCAAGGGGGGTCAGATCTACGTGGTTGAGGTGAAGGGGAAGTGGGTGGGGAGGCGCGGCGACCCCATATCCTTCACGGCCAACGAGATAGACTTCGCCTCCAGGTTCCCAGACCGGTACATAGTCTGCATCGCCTACACAGACGGCGACAGGTGCGTGGAGCTGACCTGCCAGCCCTTCGCCCAGTTCCAAAAAGAGTGGGTACTTGAGACGGTCCGCGGCATAGAGTACAAATACAACGCCAGAAGAAGGCAGGTATCTTAGGCAAATCGCCACGCATTGTTGCCGCAACTGCTAGCGTCGAGCTGTAAGGCGGCACCCCGCCGGCTGAAAGCGCGATAAATAACCATGGCTACAACTTATCAACTCTGCAAATCTCCGGGTTTGGCGGTAGAAACAGAAGGAAATTGAAAGCTACGAGGTGGTGATCGGCTTGGCTGAGAGGTCGGGCCCATACTTTAGCTTCTCCGCCTTTTCTCCCTCTGGGATTAGATAACCAGGTGGCCCCCGGTGTTGGTGCCAGGCGCGACGCTACTCCCTAAGTCAAGTCCTGTACAACTCCACCTTCGACGACCTCTTAGTGGGTTGTAATATCAACTTCAAGCCGAAAGCTGGATTTTAATCTCGGCAACAGGATATACGATTTGTGCCGCCAATACGACTGCGAGGGCCGCTAGAGAGAAAACCGCCAAAACAACCCCTAAGACCAGAGGGAGGATCCTCCCGCCTCTTTTAACCGCCATGTATATGCCGACGGCCAACGCCGCGGCGGCCAGGATGTAGCCGAGAACTACAGTAACCACAAAAGCCGCTAGAAAGGCCATCAACATGAGAAAGAGACCGAGCAGAAACAACGCTACTGCCATACCTGTGGACACGTTATGTCTGCTTTGGGTTTTAACAAGTTTTCTGCTGTCTCAACATAAAGGGTGTGCTGAAACATGTCGAGAGGTAGGACGGGGTTCACAGCAGCAGTTGCTCCGCTAGCTTGGCTTATCAGCGTTGGCGGCCATGCCGAATTTGTCGCTCTGCTAAGTGCCGCCGGTAGCGGCAAGATTTATAACTTTACTGACATATTTGTACGTGAGCTTGGCTGAGGAGATCAAGCGGGTTTTGATGGAGCATCCGGAGATCCTAGTGGAAGTCCTCACGGCTAAGCCGGAGATCGTCTACGAGGCTTTAGCTAAGCTGATGCCTTGGCAAAACCTAGCCACCAAGGACGACTTGAGGAGAGTCGAGGAAAGTATTGGCAAATTAGAGGAAAGGGTTAAGGGATTGGAGGAGAGGTTAGGCATGGTTGAGGAGAAGATGGCCACCAAGGAGGAGCTGAAAAGGGTCGAGACTGCCCTTAGGGAGGACTTGAGGAGGATTGAGCTTGCGCTGAACGCCCTGGGCGCCAGGTGGGGGGTTCTTAGCGAGGACGCGTTTAGGAACGGCGTGAGGGAGCTTCTTAGGGATGTGGGGTATGCCGTGGAGAGGTGGATTTACTACGACGATAGGGGGTACGTCTACGGCTACCCAAGCGAGGTGGAGCTAGACATAATAATTAGGGACGGTGGGACGTTCGCCGTTGAGATAACGTCGGCTCTGAAGAGGGGCGACTTGCAACAGATAAAGAGGAAGGTTGAGCTGTTCAGCGCCGTTACCGGCAGAAAGGTAGACGCTGTCTACGTAATTACGCCGTTTATTCACGACAGAAACCCCGACGCGGTGATCGCCGTCGCCAACGCCATGGGCATCACCGTAGTGTGGCCTAGGCCGTGACGCGGCCGACCTCCGGTTGCGCTCCGCCGGTTAGGTGAAGGCGACGCGCGTAGCCTTATCGGCTCGGCGAAATGCGCCTATGAAGCCGGCGGCAATACAGAAAGGTATTTACCACCAGATTCTGAATCTCCAGTAGGGTAGAGAGCGTCGGTAAAGGCGTTGGGGCGTTCGGTGAATTCATTCCGACGAGGGGTGCGGCGGGGGCTCTGCATTGCGCGTAACCTCCGCCTTGGCGTTACGCCGCGGCATCTGCCGTCGGTCAGCGGCGCGACCGACCTTTAACGAGCCGCCTGCAGTCCAAGCAACGAGTTGCGTCCGTCCCGCATGAGGGAGAAAATATATAAAGTGGGACGGACATGTGGGACATGATTAGGAAGGTGGACGGCAAGGGGAGGCTGTTCCTCGGCAAGGACTACGCAGGGAAGACGGTCTATGTCGTAGAGGTAGGGGGCGGCTTGGTGGTGACGCAGGATAGGGACTTAGCCGAGAGGGCGAGGGCCCTCGGCGTCGAGGCGCTTCTAGAGGTCTACTACAGACTGCTCGACCTGGTCGGCGAGCCTACTGCAGAGGATGTCGAGAGGGCTGTGGAGGAGGCCGTATGGAGAGATGTGTCGTCGACACCTCGGTCTTGATCTCTAAGCGGCTCGACGCGGTGCTCCAATGCGCAAAGCGGTACGTGACTTCGGTAGTTCTGCTGGAGTACATGACGTGGGCCAGGAGATCGGCGGAGGAGGCGGCGGAGCCGAGGAGGCG
>WYEI01000220.1 GCA_009903905.1 Pyrobaculum sp.
GTTTCTATCAAAGGCGAACGGGAACGGCGCAGTCTTATAGTTGTGGATAAACGGCGCATACCAAGCAAAGTCCTGCGTATACCTCGTCAACATATTAACGACAGGGCCACCCACGGTGAATATGGCATTGCCGCCCACAACACTCACCAGATTAAGCATAAACGTCTTGTTAAAGGCAAATCTGTAGTACTTATCATAGAAGTATGGGAATGCGCCGCTTAACCTCGCCAGCACCACCGGCAGTCCGCCGAAGTTCCTCAGCCCAACGAAGTTGGCAATGCCAGCGGTGGAGGAGCCAGTGTAGAGGTTCTGGAAGGCGCCGGGGGCGATGTCAAGTCCGTACCAAGGCGCACCAACGACATTAGCCACGTAGCCAAGGGCGAGGACGTCAGTGGGGTCAGCCATAGACCCAGCAACCCCAATTTTGAAGCTGAAACTGGAGCCACAAACTCCAACTGTAGCTGTACATTGAGTGGGAGAGAGAGTCGGCAGGTGGAGCACAGTCTTCTCGATCAATGCCTTTATGTACGGATCCGGCTTGTTGGAGGCGGCCCAGTCCGTGACGTTGTAGGCGTAGCCGTAGACGAACATTACGCCACCTTTGTACGTGACAGGTGTACCCGCAACAGATTCATATTGATCTGGATAATTATTAGCAAGCTTGCTGCTCCACTGCAGTATTACAAACGGTATGTTGCCCGGAGAACCGCCCTCGCTGGCGAGTGTAGCCTTCTGGTAGCCGGTTGGTAGCACTATGTCGAAGTTGTTTAGCTTGTATGGAATCAGCTTGCTTAACTTCAGAGGCGTGAACTCCGTGGCCTCGGGATACGCGGCGGCAAACATGGTGATGTTCCTGTAATCGGTTGCATAAGGCGTAGCATGGAGCAAGGTGTAGCTCTTCCCCCCGCAAGACGTAGGTGTGAATATGGTCGCGTTGTAGGAGCCGGCTGCTGGAGCGCCGTTTACCTGGTCTATCTCAAACCTTATGCTGAAGGCGGTGCTGTTGAGGTACATGGGGTAGGGCAGTAGTTTGCTAGCTATACTTGCCGTCACAGAGTAGTTGTAGTACACGATGGCGTAGGGCCAGGCCTTGGGGAATATCAGTGTGAAGTTTACGTCAATGACTACATAAGCCCCCATGAGGTTAGGATTCAATGTGGACAAGTCAATTTTCTTATTGACGCCGCCGGTGGCGATCAGAAGTCTCGGGCTGTCGTACACGATCCTGAAGGGCTTGATATCGCTCGAGGTGAAGGGCAGAAGGCTCCACTGCTTTGGCGGATACGTCGGTTGGCTACCGTAGTTCCCAATGGTGAGGTTCAGGGCAACCCCTCTGCCTCCTCCGGCGTGTGTTCTGTTGCTGTACACTGCAAATGCGTGTAAGAAGATCCAGTAGTTTCTGCTGTTTGTATCGTCTTTTATCGTGAGGTTGGCGGAGAGGGTCCAGCCGTTGAGCCAGTCTGATGGGTTGATGTAGTCAAAACTAGTTGTGGTCCACATCTCGGTGACCTGCAAGTCAGCAGTAGAGGTGCTGTATCTAGCTAGGGCTAGGCCGCCGCCTGTGCCGTTGCTAAGTGTGGCTGCAAATTCGCCTAGGGCTGTGAAGCCTATGCCGATGCCGGTGGCGAGGTTTCTAAGGCCTGACTTTATGACGCCGGGTGTAATCGGCCGGGCGAACCACCTATTGACGGGCGCGTTTAGGTTAACTCCGAGATACTGTAGCTGATTTGTGAGGCTGTAGTAGTCGGCGAAGGCGGGGGAGCCGATGGCCACTAGTGCAAGGGGTGGCGTGCCTCCGAAGGGCCAGTGATCCGGCATCAGCGTCCCGACGCAGGCGTTGGGGTAGCAGTTGTCGTAGAGCACAGTTGGCTTTGTGCCGGCGTAGGGGTACTGCGCAAGCGCGACGGCGGCTATTAGCACCAACGCGAGCACGGGAGTTAGTTTTGTTGGGTGCATGATATTACAGTTTTAACCCCTATTTAAGTCTTTCGCTTAATTTGCGGTAGAGGGCGAGGTAGATGTGGGCGAACTCAGCCGGCTTGTTCAGGGGTTTCGCTGGGGGTGGGGGCCTCAGCAGCGCCTTTGCGATAGATGTTGGGTGGAGCTCTACTGCAAGTATGTTGGGGGTTTTTAGGAGGGTTGCGGCGGGGACTTGGGGGTGTGTGATGACTGGCGCTCCGAGGGTTGCGGCTTCGAATAGGGCTAGGGAGAAGCCTTCGGGGTGGCCTAGGTGTAGGAAGGCCTCTGCCTGGGCCAGTAGCTGGTGCTTCTCCTCTTCTGTGGCGTGGGGTTTTATCTCGACGTCTTGGAGGCCGAGCCTTTCTATCGTTCTGTGGAGGTCCCGCCGCAGTGGGCCGTCTCCTATTATTACAAGTTTTAGGTCGGGGCGGAGCGTCTTTGCGACTTTGAAGGCTGCCAGCGCCAGGGGGTAGTTTTTGCGGGGCTCTAGGCGGCCTATCATGACGACCAGCCCCCGTTGCCGTGGCGTGTGCTGTATCTGGGGCGGTGTGTGGCGGAGTATGGGGGGTATTACGACGGCGTTTGGGGCGATTTCGTGGGGGGCGTGGAGCGCCAGCTTGGGGGCTTTCAGCTCGAGGATTTGGATGAGGCGCGCGAGGGGGTGTAGGCTTGCGGGTTCGAGGTGGTGTATCGTGGCGATAGTTCTGCGCGGGTGTAGATACGCCAGGAGGTTGGGCAGGTGGGCGTTGGTGTGGAGCAGGCGGAACTTTATGGAGGTCAGCACTTTAGTCGCGTAGATGAGGAACTTGGCGGCTTTTAGGGGGCAGGTGTGCGGTAGCTCGCAGTCTCCGTAGATGCCGCCGTCGTAGAGGTCGACGCCGGCTAGTAGTCGCCGTGCTTCGGGGGTTGTCTTTCCGGCGATTAGCGCCACTTTGTAGGTTTTTGCGGCCTCTGCGGCTAGCTCGACGAAGAACTTGTTCCCGCCGCTTGTGGTTGAGGCTATGTCTATGACATATACTATGTCGTATATCATCTGATTTTCACTACGTAGAGGGTTGCTCCTTGGTTTTTAACTACATACTTTACATCGCCGAGTTTGTAAATTTCGTCTTTTAGCTGCTGTATGAATGTGGCCACGGCCTCGTCGTACCACTGGCCTGGCACCGGCTCCTGCACCACGAGCCAGCTGTAGCCGTGTATTGTGCCGTTTTGGATCTGGGCGAGGATCCGCCGCGCCTCCGCGGCCTCTGGGTCGTCGGCCGCCATGGCGTCTAGTATCTTCGGGGGGTAGATAAGGAGTGTGTTGGGGCATACTATTTTCATGTATGTGGCTGTTTGTCCCGTGGCCACCACCCCGCCGTTGCATATCTCGTGGCTCAGGTCTAGCAACGTCTTGAGCGCATCGTAGTCTATCCTGTAGAGCCCGTGAGGCGTTGGGTTGCTTGAGGCGAGTCCGTAGAGCGCGGCGGTTGCTAGGAGTACTGCTACTAGTGCCGCCGGTTTTTTCTCGGCGTTTGTGCTGAGGATGGCAATTAGGAGTATGACGACTGTGGGGAGCAGTCTGTATAGGCGGTAGGCTAGGTTCAACACAGCCACGGAGTGGAGCCAGGGGAGGAAGGCTGTTGTCAGGGCACCTGCGACGTAGAGGGCGGGGCTCGTCGCCGTGGCTAGGATCTTTCTTTCTTTTGCGGCTAGGGCTAGCATAGCTGCGGCAACTACGTATGCGTAGAAGGCGGCATCGCCCCACCGTAGGTCGGGAGTGTAGGCGTAGTTGAGCCAGTTCTGTATAGCCCAGGCGGGGGGCTCCGCCGTGCCTACTGCGGCGGCGCCGCTCTTCTTGATGGTTAGGGCTAGGGTGACCCATTTGGGGGCTGTTGGGAGGAAGCCTACAGCCACGCCGTAGAGGAACCGTCGCCTGCCGCGTTGAAGCATAACAGCGGGAAGCAGTGTCGCTAGGTAGACGATGCCGTAGTAATGCGTAAGGGCTAGCCCGGCGGCGACCCCCGCCAGCAACGGCTTCTGGTTGTGTAGAAATATTAAGGAGGCGAGGTACATGCCGTGTGAGAAGAGGTTGAATATAGAGCCGTCTGCGAGCGTCCGTAGGTAGCCGGTTCCATAGGCGGCGAGCCCCGCCGCAAGTGGTATAGCTATCTTCGGGTCTTTTTTCGAGATCTCGTAGAGAAGCAGGGCGAGGGGGATAAACGCGGCGGCGAAGGCGAAGATCTTTATGAACCATATCGCGTAGATGGGGTTGCCTGCGGCGGCTAGGTGACACGTCAAGTGGATGAAGTTGGGGTATTGGGAGGGGCCGTGGAGGTATTGATCAACTCCTTCGTAGAGACAGTGGGATATGTGGATTATCGCGTCATCGCCTGAGGGGAGCGGCGGTAGTAGCGTTAGCCGTGCGATGTGGTAGGCGTAGTACAACGCTACTATCGTGGTCGCCGTTAGGGCAAAGAGGCGCCTCATGCGTATCTGGTTTTTGCCGCTATGGTTGCTTCGAGAGGCCGTAGGGCGATAGAGGCCTCGCGGGGTGGCCCTCGTCGATGGGGAGGCGCTGGGGCTCGCCGTAGACCGCCGCCGAGGAGATGTATATGAGGCGGGCGCCCCGGTCGGCGCATTGCTTGGCGACCCGCGCGGTGGCGGCGGCGTTGTTCCACATGTAGTCATACGGCCTCTCCCAGCTCTCCTCCACGTTTATATACGCCGCGGCGTGCACCACCGCATCAGCCGGCGGCAGGTCGACAGAGCGGACGTCGCCCACCACCAGCGGCACGCCAACCTCCTCCAGCCGCCTGACTGCGGATGCCCTCTCCAGATTATCCACAGCCACAACACTGAACCCCCTCTCCGCAAGATACGCCGCCACGTGGCTACCGACAAACCCCGCGCCGCCAGTTGCGACGGCCCTCATTTTTGACGGCGCTTGCAACGGCCACTGATATTAGTACGGTGGCGATGATCTCCAGGAGTATTGCTGATGTGGTGTAGGTTAGCCTGATGTATCTGGTCGCATTGAAGAGGAGTATTACGTAGGTGAATAGGGCCGCCGACGCGGCTAGGGCGGCTATCCCCAGCGCCAAGGTCCGTCTTGGCTTCTCGGTGAGCCACGTCCATATTATTGTCCACAGCACGGATAGCCCGTGGGCGACTGGGGATTCTGAGGACGTCCCCTCATTGTATCTAACAGTGGTTGGAACCTCTTCGACGCGTAACTTCCTGCGGCTTGCTATGTACACGGTCTGGGAGGAGATGCCCATCCACGTCTCCTCCAGCTCCTTTACCAAGACTTCGAGGGCTCTTCTATTGAAGGCTCTGAAGCCGTTCTCCGGGTCGCCTATTTTCACCCCGAAGAGCCGTAACACAAGTCTGATTATCTGTATGCCAACCTTCCTGTAGGTGGGTACCTTGCTCGTCTTGAACCTATTGCCTATGACGACGTCAGCCCCCTCTCTTAGCTTCTCAAGAAACTTGGGTATGTCGGCTGGGTTGTGCTGGCCGTCGGCGTCTAGGAGGACCGCATATTGGGCGCCGGTAGATAGGGCGGCCCTCATCAGCGTCCTCACCGCGGCTCCATATCCCATGTTGTAGGGATGCCGAACCACCACCGCGCCGGCCTCCTCGGCCGTCTCCGCCGTGCGGTCACTCGAGCCGTCGTCTACTACAATGACCATGTCCACGTATTTCTTTGCTTCTCGGACGACGCCGGCTACGGTCTTTTCCTCGTTGTAGGCTGGGATTAAGGCTACAGTTGCGGCCTTGGGCAGGTGCGGGAGTAGTGGCTCTGGGTAGCTTCTGCGCGAGGCCACGTAGGCCACTACGCCTGTTATGAGCAGAGCGTGTCCTAGTGCGAGCGTGAGGAAGGTGGCAACGGCGTGGAGCAGGCCTAGCTTTCTGGTGTCGTTATACCTGTCTATGAGGAGCCAGAGGAGGAAGCCGGCGAGGAGAAGCAGGAGCGTC
>WYEI01000023.1 GCA_009903905.1 Pyrobaculum sp.
CTATTTATGGCTATGGGTGCAGAAAACGCATTAAATCTTCAGAAGCATCTCCCCCACCTGCCTAATCCTCTCCCTATAAGGCGCCACGCGGTCGGGCTCCGTCGCGGCGACGTCTAAGAGACTGAGCCACCAGCTTGACCCACCTCTCCCCCCTCCTGTCAAACCTAAAGCCAAGCCTCCTACACGTCTCGAAGTATTTCCGAAACTGCCTCTGGTCCATGGGCGCAGTCCTCTTCACATAGACGTTGCCGCCCTCCGCCCCCACGTAGGCCAAGATGTGTTCCTGTGTATATGCAGTTTAAGACGTCGATTTTTGACATGAAAAATGGGAAGGAAAAGCGGCTAGAGTATCCTCACGTACTCCCTCGCCGCCGTGGTGTACGCCAGTAGTCCCTTTGGTTTGTACACCTCTCTTATCTTGTCTTCGTATGTCTCGTATCGCTTAAACTCCAGCTCCAGCTTGACTTCCCTAACCGAGCCGTTTTGGGCGCAGTATGCCTTCGGCGGGTTTAGGGAGAGGCACGCCTCAGACCCATCCCTAGCCACGTAAACCTCCACCGCGTAGGGGTGGAGAATGCTCGCCAGCCTCGGCCTTATCACATCAACCATCCACGGGAATTTGCGCAATACTTTGGCGATCTCCACCAGTCTCTCCCTAAGGACCAGCCACTTCTTAACCCGCTCCACGCCGAATGTCTACAGCAAGGATTTCCTTGCGTATAGTTGTTTTTAAAGCGGCACATGGGGTGTGGCGTGAATGTGGAGAGGCCGCCTCAGCCGCGGCGTTGTATTCTGTGTACAGCGGCCTCTACTCGGAGGCTGTGGTTTCGTCGGTGGCCTCCGCCGTTGCGCTGGCGGAGGTTGGTCAGTTTAGGGAGGCGGTGCAGTACGTCCAGAAGGCGGCTAAGGCGCTGTACGAGGCGGCGAAGGATGTATTCGAACATGTCAAGATAACTGTCCAGCGCCTTGTTGAGCTGTTTGTAGAGGCGGTGGTGCGTGTTCTTGCTTGGGTGGATGTACACAAAGCCTACCTCTTCCTCATGGCCGCCGTGGCGGCTGGAGTGATTGCGTTGTCTGCCGCGTTGAATATGTGGGGTTTGGTGGAGTTTGATAAGCTGGCGTATGCCGCGTCTCTGACGCCGTTTATACCCGCCGGCGTCGAGAAGTACTCTAGGGAGGAGGTGTTCAAAATGCTTAAGGAGGTTCCCGATCCCTACGAGAGGTTTAAGGAAATCGCCAGGAACGCTAACGCCGGGAGGATAAAGCTGGCAGAGCCTTGGGAGTCGTTGAGGGTGTTGATCGGCAAGGCGCATAGAGAGCTCGACGAGGGGAAGAAGAAGGCCCTCTTCTACGCAACCCTCGCGCTTGAGGAGGCCTTCGGCGTCTACAGGTCTGCGTTGGGAGAATACGCGGAGGGGCTTAAGAAGGCGGTGCGTAGGGAGGAGGCCGGCGAGGGGCCTTTTAAGCGGGTGGTGTATGTGGCGGACCTCGGACAGATAAAACAATTAGCCGAGAAAGAGGACAAGGCCTTCGAAGAGGCCTTGAAGATCCTTAGGGAGAGGCTGAACGAATACGCTGTAAAGTACGGTCTGAGGGACCTCCTCGACGTGAAGGAAGACGTGGCAAGGGGGCTGGCGGAGGCAAAGGCGCCGGAGCTCTCCAAGTTCAGCGGCGTGAATTTCGGTGTGAAGGCCTATGCCGCTCTAATCGCGTATAGGTAGTATGCGTTGGGCAGGAGGAGCCCCTACGGCGCGGCGGCTTGGTATTGGCTTGAAGTGGGTAGGTCTGCCTGGCTCCTCTACTATGCGCCGTGGACGGCGTATCAAAACGCCAAAAAGGCGGGGGTGGAGAGACCCGTAACGGTGGGGGAGATGTTAGCAGAGGCCCTCCGCCGCCTCTTCCTAAAGCCAGGCGCCGACCACCACAGCGACTTCATCAAAGAGCTTACGAGGGGCGGCAAGCTGGCGCTGATGCTTGAGGGGAAAAACGAGTCGTCTTACGTGTTTAGGCTCTACAGGGTTGAGGAGGGCGGCGGGCTCGTGGACCTGGGCATAGAGCTGTGGATTTCAAAGGTGGGAGAGGGAGAGATGGCGAGCATAACCTACACCTTGATCTTCGACATGAGCAGGTGGCGGGAGTTCTTCAAGCAGGAGCTTGAGGCGGGGATGAAGGCGGCGGGGGAGGTTGGGGTGCGTCTAACCGTGGAGGATCGCCTCCCCTACATGGTGGGCTGGGTTGACTCCGACGTGGCAATAACCAGAAATAAGAAGGGCTAGAGAATGTTGCGGATGACCACCTCTCATCTGTGGCAGTTTGCTGAGACTCACGCCTTGTTCGACTGGTCTAGAGTCGTAGGGCTACGCATGTCCTTAACTCTTGAGGGGCCGAAGTTGCAGGTTGTGGTTGAAGCTCCCCTCGAGAGACTCGACGAAGCGATCAGAATAAGCGCGGAGCGCGGGTGGCTCTACATGCTGGGAACCAAGGAGGGGCTGGAGGACCTCATGCATGTGAAGAGTTGGGACAGCCTCAAGCGGTGGGTTGTGGAGAACTGGGGCATCGTGGTGGACGCCGCCGTGAAGCGGCTGGGTGAGGAGGTCCGGGGGGAGCTGGAGGCTCTGAGGAATAAGCTGAACGACGACAAGGTGGCTAGGGAGGTCGTGGCGCCTGCCCTTCTGCTGATGCAGGCGGAGAAGCTGGGCGTAAACGAGGAAACGCTGAGATACTTCGGCGCTGTTATCTCCGGCGCAATAGGCGGAGACGGACACGTGTCTGCGGTGATGAAGAGAATCGAGTTGGCCAGCGGCGAGCGCGAAGTCGCCTTGCTCTGGGGGGCCGCCCTAGCGGCGTACGGCATTAAGGTGGAGGTGAAGAGAGTAGGGAGTGCCTTTAACGTGGTCGCGTCTGGCGTCGGCGCGGCCAGGCTGGCGCGCCTGTACTTCCTCTACGGGCCTCCTCTGCTTGAGGGAGATGATAGGCTTAAGAGCCACAAGCTGGCTGAAGCTGTGGAGCTGGGGGCCGAGGAGCTCAACGTCAGCTGGGAGGGGCTGAGGAGGAGGACTGAGGACGGCCCCGTCGCCGCCGACTTGACCATATCGGAGGGCGGCATCGCCGTGAAGTACAACGTATATCTGCGTGACGCGATCGTACTCCAATTCCAGTCGACAGACCGGAGCCGCGTGGAGCCCGCGGCTCGCCTTCTGAGGCTAGCCGGAGTCAGCGCGGAGGTGAAAAAGATGAAGGTAGGCGGCAGAGACAAGTGGTACGTCGATGCCTACACCGACATGCTTGCGGCTGGGCGCGTGGAGCTCAGAAAAGCCCTCGCCGAGCTCGTCAGGGAGGCCGTCAAGAATGGCTTGGTGGATGAGAAGAAGGCTAAGGGCTGGCTGGAGAAGCTGGAAAGAGGTCGCGTGTTGGAAGAAGGATGGCCGATGTACCTCGTAAGGCTGTCCGGTGGCGGCGCGCTTGAGGTCAGATTTGGCTCCACTGACCGCAACAGCATAGAGCGTGAAAAGCAACGGCTTGAGAAGATGGGGCTTAAGGAGGGGAGACACTTCACGGTGGAAAAGCCGGAGGAGGGCGGAGGGGTGGGCTACGTGAGGATCCTTAGGAAGGGTCTTGAGCGCGCCGCGTGGCTTTCCGTATACGGCAAGGATAAACAGCAGAGGGAGCTGGCGGCCGCGTTCGTGGAGCTCATACTCCAGAGGGCGAAGGACGGGGGCGAGGAGGTGCGCAAGAAAGCCGAGGAGATCGTGAAGGAGGGCAAGGAGAGGGCCTCTCTAGAGCTGAAGGGCTTCGAGAGGAAGGTCGAGGTGAATGGCAAGGAGTACGTGGTGAAGGTCATAGACGGAGACGCCGTTGAGGAGGACAGAGGCGGCAAAAAGTTGCTGAGGATTAGGATCACGGCGGAGGTGGACGGGGTAAAGAGCGAATACACAATTACCTACGGCAAGCGTGGTAGAGACAACGCGGCCGTGGGGCGCACCGTGGCGAGGGCCGACGTTCCCGGCGGCAGAGAGGCCGACGCCGAGAGGTTCTCAGCGCTTGTGAAGGCCCTGACGGGGAGGAAGCCGAGGGTTACCGCATGAAGGACGGCAGAATAAGGATAAAGTGCGGCAGAGGGCACCTGGACGGCTTCGCCCGCTACGCCGAGCTGGCGGACGCCATAGAGAAGTGGCTAGAGGAGACGGGTCGGCGAGCCTAACGCGTTGCCTCTCAGATGCCGTAGATCCTTGGCAACCGCTCCAGTCAAAATCGCCGTGTCTCTCCCCGGCGGAAGGAGAGAGATTTGGATAAAGCCCCACAGGAGGTTCTGGCTCTAGTGGTGGAAAGTTCTTAGTAAAGAGGCTGAGCTTGCCTCCATGCCGCCTTCGACATAAACGAAAACTCGGTAGCAGTCGCCAGGTTGAGTCTCTAAAAACATAACTTGCTATGAGCTCTAGCCACCTAGCGAATAGCTTTAAAATCTCGTCTCCACACACCTTTAAAGAGGCAAAGGCTTGGTTAAGATTAGATTACGCTCCCTGTGACTGGTTCAAAGGCGTTTCAGTTGTCTTATGTCGCCTCCTCACAACAATAAATATGGCTATTACTGTTATTATTGTTGCGAGAACAACTAATATGAGACCGATCATAGTAATACTCATACCTAAGGGTGTGATTGAAGCTTTAAGTTCTTGAATGGATGTGTCAATCAGTTGTATCCTAGTAAAGCTTACACCTGGTTCCGTATTCTCAAGATATGTTAGAATACCTTTGTAATATCTTAATGTAGTAGTCTTACTAATTTTGTATTCTCCCGTATACGCTGGATTTATAAAGACATTCCGCGATTCAGGTGTCGCTTGTGAAATGTCAGAGGTGTGATTTCCAGCAATATAGGCAGGGTTATAGAACCCGCATATTAATGTATCATCCCACTTCTCTATTTTCTCAAGTGAAACCGAATAAAACACCGTAGTTTCTCTGATATTTTTTACAGTTATTCGAAACAGATATGTGCACTCCTTCCCAGCATAGTTAAATATAAACCTATGTAGCAACCAATCGCCAGGCTTGTAAATGATCTCAGCATTGGTCATTGATGAAGCGCTAAGAAGAAATATGGCTGTGGATATTAATAAAAGCAAGGGGAGAATAGTGGATCTAGGGACAACCTGCGGCCTGAGCATACCCAATCACCTACGTGTACACAGCGATTGTGTCAAGTTAACGGCAATGTTTTTCATTCTAGTAACTCGATACCCAATAATCAATTCTAGCCCCAACCCGAGTAGTAAGGGGGAGACAGAGCTTGGGAATGACTTCCAGAAGTCCCATGTAAACTCCTCTACGGCCCTAGTGACCTCGGCGCCGTTCATAGGTTTTTCGTAGAGCATCTGCAATGCGACTTCATGTAGCTCTCCTCCTAGGGGCGCCCATATAGGAGGGCCCATGATTATATTGTAATTTTTGGTTTTTAAATTTTTCTTATATGAAATTGAGAATGATTATTTTCGAAGATAAAGGGACGCGTTGCCGAAATCTCCAGCAGTTCGAGTTTTTAGTCTTGAAACCAATGCTTATATAGTAGCCGCTCATCACCTCCATGAAGCTGTTGACCTTTGCAAAAGACGGAGTGAGGAAGGTGGGGCTTTTCAAAGACGGGAAGATCCTTGACTTGGCCGAGGCGTATAAGGGGGTCCACGGCACGTTGGAAGCGCCGGACTTCCTCTACGACATGAGGAAGCTCATCGCCCTGGGGGAACCTGCGCTGGAGGTGGCGAGGAAGCTCGGCGAGGCGGCCAAGGGGCCCTTCTACCGACCAGGCGAGGTCACGTGGGAGCCGCCGGTGCCTAACCCGGAGAAGATTTTCGGCGTCGCCGTAAACTACAGGGCTCACGGCAAGGAGACGGGGATGGAGCCGCCCGAGAGGC
>WYEI01000124.1 GCA_009903905.1 Pyrobaculum sp.
CTCCGTCGTCCATATATTGACGTAGAAACGCCGCACGGTCAAGTCCTTGGCGGCGTGTTCGTCTAGGGTCTTCGCCAGCTCCACGGGGTCTAGGGGGATGTCTGGGAGGCTGTAGCTGAACCTCCCCAGCCTCTCCTCGCTGAGCGCCACCGGGCTCTTCCGCACCCTCCCCGCGGCCTTGGCGAGCTTAACCGCCCTCTCAACGGCGCCGAACACGTCCTCAAGTTTTATGCTGGGCGTGGCGGCGAACCCCAAGCCGCCCCCCGCCACCGCCCTGACGGCGACGCCCTGCGAGGAGTAGGATGCGGCGAATTCAAACTGCCCGTTTCTCAGCCCTGCGGCTGAGCCTGAGTCCCTCTGCCACCGGACCTCCACATAGGAGGCGCCGAGAGATAAGCCGTAGTCCAGGGCCTTGACAAGTAATTCCTCCATAGGTGCGTCGGCTTAGTGGTTTTAATTATTTGCTTTTTAAAACGCCGGCTTTTTTCGCCAGCGGAGTGGGCTCCTCTGGCACGAGGCCCTCGGGTCTCAGCGCTATTATGGCTAAGGCTATGGCCCCGAAGAGGATATACGCCAGCCAGACCGGGTCGAAGCCTAAGACTGCCGAAAGTTCATATTTGTACATGTCTATCAACCTACGGAGCGTCACGAATATGAAGACGCCGTTGACTACGCCTAGGTTGTTGCCCATGCCGCCTAGTATCATCATTAGCCAGGGGTAGAAGGTGTAGGTAATTCTGGTGAAAGAACCTGCAAAAACCGCGCCGACGTACAGGGCGTATAGAGCGCCTGCCACGGCGGAAAGAGCCCCTCCTATGGCCAACGCCCAAAGCCTCAGCCTAGTCGCAGAGCGGCCCATAACCTCCACGAGCTCTGGGTCTTCTCTATGGACCCTCAAAGCCCTTCCGTAGGGGGAGCTGGTCACCCTCTCGGTTAGGAGGTACAGCAGAAGCGCCGCCGCGCCCGTCAACAGACTTGCCCCGAGGTAACGCGCGGCGCCTCCGCCGAAGATCTTCTCAAGAAGCGGCGGAAGCGAGACGCCTAGGGTCCCGCCTACGAGCGGCTCGTAGTACCTCCCGACGTAGAAAAGGAAGTCTCCAAGCGCCAAGAGGGTTATGGCTAGGTAGTCCTCTCTAAGCCTCACCGCCGGCGCCGCCATCGCCATGCCCAAAACGGCGCCAACCGCGGCGGAGAGGATCAAAGCCGCGGAGACCAGCGCCGCGGAGGTCCAGAGATCTAGAGCCTGCGAGAGGGCGGAGACGACGGCCGGGTTGTCGTAGACGAAGTCGCCTTTCACGCCGTATATGGCCATGGCGACTCTGGGGATAAGGCCGCCCACTACGAAGGCGCCGGCGGTGACCGTGAGGACCTTTCCGAAGTTAGGTATGCCGCCTATGCCCGCCTCTAGGTTCAACGAAAGCGCGATTATCGCAAAGATCGCCACGTCGACTACGGAACCCAAGACGTAGGAGAGGAGGTCTTGGCCGGTTAAGGCCACGAAAGCCGCCGACAGTAGGTACATGTAAAGCCCTATGAGACTTATCCACCTCATTTCCTCCTGCCGAGCGAAGTCAAGCCGCGTGGTAGGACGAGGAGAGACAAAGCCACAGCGATCAGAGGCAACAGCGGCCTGTACTGAAGTACTAGGTAGGGCTCGCCCGTCGCCGCAGAGGCGACCCACGTGGCGAGAGGCACCTCTACGAAGCCCATGAAATAGGCGCCGAGTATTGCGCCGAAGACGCTGGTGAGGCCGCCTACTATGCTGGCGGCGAAGATGTTGGCCAGCATCATCCAGCCGGTGTCGGGCTCTACGGAGAAGTAAAGAGTAAACAAGGCGCCGGAGTAGCCGGCCAGCAGACCCGCTACGACCCAGGCGATTAAAAAGGCCTTGTCCACATCGATGCCGAGAGATCTTGCAAGTTCTTCGTTCTCAACGGCGGCTCTCAACGCGACTCCCAGTTTTGTTCTGTAGAGGAAGAGGTAGAGAGAGAAGGCCACGGCCACCATGATCAAAGGCCCCGCCACGGCGAGCCCTTGGATGTTTGCTATGTGGAAATCCGCGCTTTTCAAGGTGTAGCCTCTGGTAAAGACGGCCCAAGCCCTGCCGAAGTAGTCAGCGGCGGCGTTGAGGACGCCGAGGAGAATAACGTTGTATGCCATAGACGCCATCATGAGTATAATGGGAGACGCGCCGCGCCTGTAGATGGGCAACAAGGTGTAGTAAAGCGCCACTGAGGCCGCGGCTGAAAAGGGAAGCGCCACGAGCCCAGATAAATACGGCGAGATTCCAAACCGCTGAGTGAGGACAAGCGCCGTGAGCGTCCCAACTCCCATAACTGCGCCGTGGGCGAAATTCGGCACTTTAGTGGTGAGAAAGGTCATGGTGAGCGCCACCGCGGAGATCGCCAACACGCTAGAATACATAACGCCGTCGAGAGCCACGTGGGGGGTGAACAAAAGCGCCGCGGCCCACCCCACGACGAGGGCGGCAACCACAACCCAGATGTCAAGTTTCATAGCCTTTCACGAAGACAACATTTTTAAAGTATGAGGAACCGACCTACATGAATACGAAAACAATTGGTATAGTAGTAGGCATAATTGTGTTGGCTTTAGCCGCCGCCATACTGCTCTTACAGGGACCCGCAACAGCCCCTCCCACCACGACTCCGACGACGACAACTCAGCCGAAGACAACCACAACTACGCCCACTCAAACACAGCAGACAACCACCACAACCGCTGCGGCGTGTAGCTGGAAGCTGGTCGGCATGTACATAGCATCGGAGGACAAGGTGATTCTCGGCGCGCCGCAGCCGGTCCAGCCGCCGCCTGGAGTAAAGACTCCGGTCATAGTCAACACCACCGCTACACAGGCCTCCCAAGTTGTGGACATAGGGGTGCTCCAGCCTCTGTCAGGCCGGCTCGGCTCCCTAGGCGAGCTCGCCAGAGCCGCCGCGGAGCTCGCCGCAGAGGACGTAAATCGCTACCTCACCAGCATAAACGCGCCGTTTAGAGTAAGGATCCTCGCCGACGACACCCAGGCCGACCCCGCCGTGGCTCTAGACAAGTTGAAGTCGTTGCACGCCAAGGGCGTTAGGTACTTCGTCGTGAGGACCTCCGGCGAGGTGCGTCAAATGAAGCCGTATGCAAATGAAAACAAGCTCATCCTAATCTCGGTCTCCTCCACGGCTCCCGGCCTAGTCACCTCCACAGACTACGTCTTCCGCCTCCCGCCGGACGACACGAAACAAGCCAAGGCCTTAGCCGCCGTCCTCAAGTCCCAGGGCGTCAAGGCGGTGGTGATCATACACCGCAACGACGACTGGGGACGCGGCCTGGCTAACCAGCTGAGGTCTCTCCTAGAGGGGCAGATGGAGGTTACGGTAGCCGCGGCGTACGACCCCCAGAAGGGCGAGTTCTCCGCCGAGGTTAGCACATTGGCGGACAAAGTCTCCGCCGCGGTATCTAAATACGGCGCCGACAAGGTGGCGGTGGTGGCCCCCGGCTTCGCGGAGCTTCAGTCCATATTCTTAACCGCCGCCAACTATCCTGTGTTGAGCCAAGTGAAGTGGTACGGCACCGACGGCTCCACCGGCCTCAAGGAGCTCACAGACCCCAAGGTTTGTCAATTTGCGAGTAAGGTAGACGGCTTCGTCAGCACTAAGTTCGCCCCCGCCCGGAGCCCCTACTACCAGAGGGTAAGGGAGTACCTACTGAGTAAATTTGGGAGGGAGCCAGACGCCTACGCCTACAACGCCTACGACGCTGTGTGGCTCATAGCCTACACCATACTTGAAAACGGCGGCGACGCCGACACCGCCAAGTTCTTCGCCAAGTTCCCCGAGGTGGCAACTTACTACTTCGGCGCCTCTGGCCTCACGCGGCTTAATCAAAACCACGACAGAGACACCGCCGACTATGAGCTCTGGGCCCTTGTTGGAAGTTAGCGGAGTAGTTAAAAAATTCGGCGGGTTGGTCGCCCTCGATGGGGTGGACCTCGCGGTAAACCCCGGCACTTTTTCCATCCTCGCAGGCCCCAACGGCTCCGGCAAAACCACCCTCCTCAACGTAATCTCAGGCATATACAGACCAGAGAGGGGCAGGGTTGTCTTCGACGGCGTCGACATAACCCACACACCGCCGCATGTAAGAGCGCGGCGCGGCATAGCGAGGACGTTTCAGACGCCGCGGGTGGCCGCAAAACTCTCTGTTCTAGACAACGTGGTGTTTGGCGCAGTCGCCGCGGAGTCCCCCCTGGACCTCCGGTGGAAGAGTAGAGAGGATAAGTTGGCAAGACGTGCCCTCGAAATCCTCAAGCTGGTCAACCTAGACCACATGTGGGATAGGCCGGCGGCTCATCTCAGCGGGGGTCAGCTGAAGCTTCTCGAAATAGCGAGGGCCTTGATGGCCGACGCGAAGTTGATATTGATGGACGAGCCCGGCGCCGGGCTGAACCCCGCCCTGGCTAAACAACTCTTCGAGTTTATGCGCGGCCTAGCCCGCCGCGGCTATACGCTTCTCGTGGTTGAGCACAGGCTCGACTTAGCCGCGGACTACGCGGATTACATGTACGTGCTCTACAACGGCCGGGTCCTCTCCCACGGAAGGCCAGACGTGGTGCTGTCTGATAAAAAGGTAATAGAGGTGTTTATGGCATGATAAGAGTCGAGGGCGTAGACGCAGGCTACGGCAAGCTTCAAGTGCTCTTCGACATAAACTTCGTGGCGAAGCCGGGGGAGATAACGGCGGTGTTAGGCCCCAACGGCTCTGGGAAATCTACTCTCCTCAAGGCCATCTTCGGCATCGCCAAAGTCTACAGAGGCTCCATCTACATACACGGCGAAGACATCACCAGGTTGCCTACACATGAAAGGGCCCGCAGAGGTATGGCATACGTGTCGCAGGTGAGAAACGTCTTCGCCTCTCTTACAGTACTAGAGAACCTGCGGATGGCTGCCTATCAGCTGAGCCAGGCGGAGTTCGAAAAGAGACTTGACGAGGTTCTATACATTGTTCCGCTTAGAGAGACGTTGAGGAGGCCGGCTAACGAGCTCAGCGGGGGGTGGAGGCAGTTGGTGGCGATTGGAATGGCTTTGGTGAGGCGAGCCACGGTATTCATGTTAGACGAACCCACTGCACAGCTTGCGCCGAAGATGGCTGAGGAGGTGATGGCCGTCGTGAAGAAGTTGAGAGACGCCGGCTACACTGTGGTGCTTGTAGAACAAAACGTAAGAAAGGCGCTGGAGGTCGCAGACCAAGTCTACCTGTTGGTAAGCGGAAGAGTCCACTGGAGGGGAACTCCGGAGGAGTTGTTGAAAGAAAAAGAGCTGGGGCGGATATACCTAGGACTCGCCGCCCAGTAATAATGATCTGGTACCCCATAGGGAGCTCGGAGCCTCAGGCCTTTTACAAGGCCACGCTAGACCTGGTGTGGAGTACGCGAGTAGCTCTTTTCTTGGTAACCGCCTTCTTCGCGGCGGGCGTTGCCGCGATGAAACTACATCACCACCTCATGGTTGCCGGCCTTCTTCTTTTCTACCACGCCGTGATGTACGTCCAGTTGCCCGGCTTTATAAACGCGGTTCCTAACAGAGCCGCCACGTGGCTCCTCTTTGCCTTTCTCCTCCTGGGCACTGCGGCCTCGCCTTTGGCGGGCTTCTCGGCGTATCTGCCGTATGCCCTTCTCCATGCCGCCCTATACGGCAGAGGACTTTGGGGAAAGCCGACGTACTACCCCAACCTCATAACCGTCGCTGGGTTGTTGCTCCTACCCCTCTCGGCGGCTCCGCTGGAGGCCGTCTTTTCCTTTCCGCTGGCCTCCGTCTATTCTTTGATGTACCGCATAGACTTCTCCCGGGCGAAGAAGAGGTTC
>WYEI01000139.1 GCA_009903905.1 Pyrobaculum sp.
GGCGGAGGGCTTTGAGGATTCTGAAGCAGGCGGGGGTTGTCTGATGCGCCGCTGAACCCGCTGGGAAATGCAATTGTTGCTTGCTACGCCTTGGGGAAGTGCTACGACGTTGTCCTCGAACCTGGAGTCACGGCGCGCGACACGACGTTTAATCTCGTCGTCGCCTTTAGGATGGGCGACGAAGCGTTGATAATTCTGGAGGTCAAGTTGCACAGGAGGGACGTAGACATTCTGGAGACTCAGATGGACGAGATGTATGCCCTAGGCTACCACATTTCTCTACTTAAGAGGGGAATCCGCATAGGCGCTCTACATATCTATACCTCGCGTCAGCCGCCTGAGCTGGCAAATAGGTGGACAGCCGCCGTCTATCTGCCGCCGGATCCGCGAGAAGTCCCTACGCACGTAGACAACGCTATAGACCAGCTCCTCAATAAGCTCAGGGTGCGGTGTTGATCGGTACGCTGTAGAAGGCTGGGGTGCCTTCGCAGCATCGGCTAATGTCCGCGTTGTTGATCACGTTACAAAACACAATTCTCCGTTGCGCCTCGCGTTTACCGCAATACGTCTAAAAATGACCATCCAGCGCAAGTAGGTCGTGGATGGTGTCTCAGCCGCCTTTTCACTGTAGTCAGCCGGATCCAGCCGGAATAACACGATGAGCCGTCTCTATCCCCCGCACTGCCCTCTGTGGCGCGGGTCGGGCGGGTATGTGGTGGTGGCTGGAGGAGACCCAGCTGTATAATTATGGCGGCGTAGATTATGGGAGGCACCCCCGCCGTGCACGCAGACCCGTCACGGTGACGGGTGTGTAAACAGCTCGGCACTAAGGTCGTCGAAGAGGGTAGATCCTCGCCGGTCTCCGCCGACCGCCCCCTTCGACACACCCTTAACATAAAAGACCCGTAAAAACCATCTCTTAGGCTTTTTAAAAAGAGTGGAGGTTATACCGCGGATGTTGAGGTTTTGAAGAAGGCGTTGCGTGAGCTTGTGGAGAGGGAGCCTGCCTTCTTTAGAGATCTCTTTCTAGAGGCTTTGAGGTCCGACTGCCGCGTCGTCGAGGCGTTGCTGGAGTTGCTCACTAGGCACCCAGAGGCCAGGCTGAAGCTTGCGCAGGCGGTGGCCGGATCCATCGCCGTGTCTCTTAACGTAGCAACAAAGGATGATATCAAAGCCGCCGTAGAGTACCCGTAGGAAGGGGCTTGAGGAGCTTTACGTATTTCTTGTCTCTAGTCTTCAGATACGTCGTTGACATCGGCAGCACCACTGCTCCAACGCCTACGGCATACGCCGCGAACAAGGTGTGGACGGTGGTGCTTAACGCGTCGGGGTTGAGCAACGGCCAAGGATCGGCGAAGAACTGTGAAGTTGACGCTCGTCAGAGCGGCCGAGCCTGCGCCAGCCTTCAGAGTGAGGGCAGTCTTGCCTGAGCGTGTTGGGCTTGTCGTCTTCACGCAGGCTAGGATGTAGCTCTATAAAGCCTTTTAACGTCTCTTCACCGCTCGGCCTTGTCCAGCGTCTTCATTTAATACGTGATATAAAGAGCAAAAACTTGAAAGCTTGGGATTGCAGGAGGGCCGGAGCTGATTATCGTTGTGGCTGTTTGCCTAGCATTTTGAGTAGGGCAAACACCACCCCGAGCCCCCTCTGGACGTCAGGGTCGTTTAAGGCGCTGAGCAGGCCCCTTATGCCCTTTACAGGCTTGGGGTTGGCTACGAGGTCGGGCGACGCGTTTTTGCCCAGCCTCACTACGAGCTCCTGCATGGTCGCCTTCATGTTGATTATGTCGGGGGCCTCCAGCTTCGACATGGCGCCTAGAGTCCCGTCCACGCCGATAGACAATAGACGGAAGAGCGCTGGGTCTTGGAACAAATAATGTATCAACTCCTCGAAGCGGTTGACTACTATCATCATGGCGTCTAAGACGCCGGATCTCTTGAGTTCCAGCAATTGATCTAACAAGCTCTGTAGCTCGTCTGCGTGTTCCATCAAGGTCTTCAACAGCTCGGCGAGCTTCTCCTCTGCCTCGGGAGATGCTTGGGCGCTCATATCGTTGTCGCCAGCCATGTCTTGTAAAACAAGTCCTTTATTAACTTACCCAGCGGCGACGTGAGAATGCTGTAGCAACTCCCCATCCATGCTGCCTTGTTGTTGGCGAGGTCCAGCTTTATGTCGCAGTTGAACATCATGCCGAACTCGCCGTAGTCCATGGCGCACGCCATGGCGTTTATCTGGGCCGGATCCACAGGCTCCCCCAAGATCTCGCCGGCGACCATGTTGGCGCTGGCCATGGCCGTGAAGTGTACCGGCACGCCCGCTGTGGGCAAGCCTATCGCCGGCATCGAGTGCTCGCCGGGCAGATACACGTCGTCGTACTTGACGCTCCTGCCCGTGAGGACGTTTATGGCGGTCCAGACGCCGTTGGGGAACTGCGCTGTCAAGGGCGTGCCCTCAAAGGGCTTGGGCAATCTTGAGGGAGGCACCACGACGAGCAGGTCGTACTTCACCTTCTCGCTACCGGCGGTCACGATCTTGGTCTTCTCGTCCACTGGGCCGGGCTGAGTCACCCCGCCTATATATTTTATGTTCTTTGCGGCGAAGGTCTCCTCTGTTATCTTCACGGCCTCCGGCCCCAACGGCTGTATCGGGCGCTGGAAGGGGTGTATGAGGGTTATCTCCGTCTTGTCCCTAATGCCCCTCTTCCTGAATATGGCGTCCAGTTGCCCCACTATCTCAAAGGGATATACGCCGCATCTGTATATAGGCTCCGGCGTGTAGACGACGACGCTTCCCCCACGGAAGTTCGCCAAGGCTTCCTTGAACTTAAGGGCCCCGTCTAACGTGAAGTTGTGGTTCCCAACGCCTAAGTTGTAGGACTTGAAGTCGAAGTCCGTGCCGAGGCTGGCGATTAGGTAGTCGTATTGGAACTTCCCTTGCTCCGTCTCGACGGTCCTGTTGTCGGGATCCACCTTCTTGACGGAGGCCTTGACGGTCTTCACGTTCCTGTAGGCAAACCGCGAGAGGGGCAACATGGCTTGTTGGGGAGATATATCGCCTAATGCTATATTGACGAGGAGCGGCGGGAGCAGGTAATAGTCGGTGTCGCTTATGAGAGTGATCTCCACATCGGCACGGCCGCGCGTCCTCTCAGCAATCCTCTTAGCCGCGACGACGCCGCCTACTCCGCCGCCTAGAACCAGCACTCTCTTTGGCATAGGGAAGACTTCGTAGTTACTATTTAAGTATTGATTGTTAAAGTATTAGGGGCGAAGTAGATCTTGTCAACAGTCTCCTCGTATGAAAAAAGCTACGTTATCCAATTGCCGAGTTGTGAGCTCTCAATAGATACATAAAGATACAGTCAGCATACTATGCCATACAGTTGCACTCTATATATATGCCGAAGTTGTCATACAGAAGCAGACTCCACAGGTACAGGCGGAGTGACACAGCCGGATAGCCGAGAAAAGCCATGCCGCGGTCATGGTGATAACCACAACGAAAACCGATGTGTACAGCTTGTAGTACTTAGCGGTTGGCTACTCGGGTGAACCTCCTTTCTACCAATCACACCTAACGTAACCGCGAACACCACTGAGGTCGTAAGCGACAGGCGCAATACGCACTGTACCGCATTAAGCATGTTAGCGACCAACAGCGCATATGCCGCATATCCTTCTACAGCCAGTATCAGGCCTGCGGCCTTGTTTACCTGGTTTAAACCCAGATTCACGGACGCTACATAAACAGCTTAAATATAGGGAGACAGTCCCCGCATCGGGGCTGAAAGGTCAGCAACAGGACAGCGGCACTTCTCGCACCCGCGGCGTCGGGTGCGCAGTGACAAGGAGCGCTGACCTGAGTCCCGGCCCTCTGTCTATGCGTGTAACGACGCCATAAACTGTTGCTTTGCGGCAGAGGAGGGTGGAAGGGCGGTAGTGTCCACTGCATACCGGGGGCGGTCGACGTGCGCTTGACCAGTTGCGTTGGTAGTAAGGCTTATATACAGCTAGCGGTATGTAGTTGTGGCTGTGGTTAGGGTTACTCGGAATTACCAGGTGACGATTCCGGCCGAGGTGAGGAGGAGGCTTGGGATCAAGGTGGGGGATCGGCTGGTGGTGGAGGTGGAAGGCAACAAGATCGTCATAAGGAAGGCGGCTGGGGGTTTGCCGAGGATTCGGCTGGGGCTGAGGCTGACTTCCGAGGAGATAGATAGACTTGTGGAGGAAGGTGCGGCGAGAGGCAGTAGTTGATACAAACGCCGTAATTTATTACGTGGTGGAGGACTCGCCCATGCATGAAAAAGCCGAAACTTGGCTTGACAGTTTAGACGTCTGGCACATGCCCACCGTGGTTATACACGAGCTCGTCTGGTTCTTCAAAAAGGCGGCGCCGGAAGAGGGCGTCGGCGTGTTGAGGGCTCTTCTGGAGTACGAAAAGGCGGTGATCCACTGCGAAGACGCCGCAACATTGAGAGGGGCCGTAGGCGCCGGGTTAACCCACTACAACACGCCAAAGTGACCCTCACGGCAAAGAAGCTCGGGCTTTCCCTCGTTACCTTCGACGCACGGATGGCAAAGAGGGCGAAGGCTCACGGCGTCTCCGTCTTAGACGGCTAGACGACTAGACGGCCACGACACGCCTTTTTCAGCTACCTAGTGCAATCCACCATCTTCTACTCAAGGCGGCCATTTTCTCCTCCAGCTGTCTTATGTCTTAGGTGCGAGGCTCTGCCGGGTCATCAGCTTGGCGGGCACCTCGTAGTGATCAGCAACCACGCCGTCGAAGCCTCCAGGAAGATCTCTAGATGCCCCATCAACATCCATATACCTCATCGACAGGACCCGCAACCACATCTAAACAGAGATAAAGGAGGTTACAAGACCTCGGGGTCAAAAGATGGAGAAAAAGGGGGTTTATGGGAAAAAGGGGATTTATTTCAGGACCCAGATGGGAGTGAAGGTGGCGTTTCTGAGCTCCAGCCCGAGTAGGGCGGCGATGGTGGAGCCCACCTGCGGCGAATAGGCCTCAAAGCCCTTCATCTGTCTCACCTCGACGCCCTTGCCCCATATGCCGATGATGGAGCGGAGCTCCTTCCAGCTCCCCAGGTCGTCGTGGCAGCCGGTCTTGGAGTAGACGAAGGGTATGGGAGTGTTTACCACATTGTCTCTAGTGGCGCTTTTGTCGGCGCAGTACCCAGGCTTCACGGCTATGGCTATGTCGCCTATGCGCGACTGGAGTCTCGCAGGTCCGTCGAGGAAGAGCACCGATGTGTCGTGGCCGTAGATAGGCGCCAAAGGCCCAGCGGCCTGGCCGGTTCTGGCGACGACGAGGGCGAAGGGCCACTCGCCGGTGGCTGGGTCGCGGATGGAGAGCAACACCTCCATTACCCTCTCCACCACTCTGCTGTATGTGGCGGGGTCGGCCTTGTACTTGGGGTTGATGAAGATGTAGCCGCCGTCGTAGTAGGCCACTGAGCGGGAGAAGTCGGGGTTGCCCTTTGCGTCTGTGACCAGGAGGCCGGCGCGCCTAAGGGCGGTGTTTATGGCGACAGAGCCCTTAACGCCCCACATGCCGTGGTCGCCCACTACGATCAACACGTCGCCGTTTTTCATCTCTTTCATAAACTCGCCGATCCACTGGTCTATCCTAGCCCACATGCCGAGGTAGGTCCTCCTGGCCCACTCGGCGATGGTGGCATTGCTGTACGGCATGGACGGGTCCATGAGGCCGAGTATGGCGTGCTCCACCGGGTCGGGCGTCACGTCGTAGCCCGTCATCAGCTGGAACTCCACGTTCTTAAGCACGAAGAGGTTAGTGCGCCAGTAGTAGTCCACGGTGTAGTTCAC
>WYEI01000215.1 GCA_009903905.1 Pyrobaculum sp.
GGAGAAGCGCCTTGCCTATGTTGAAGCTCCGAAACCAGTCGTTAAACCCAAGCCGGAAGAGGACGCGGTCGACCAGCCGCCTGACGAGGCGGCCCAGCGCCAGTCCAAACAAGCCGATGAGCATCGCCACGGCCACGTAGTAGAGCAAGGTCACTATCCCCACACCCACCTCACCCTTCGGCCTAATAAAGGTTGTCCATATGTGCTGAGTAGCTATATATATGAAAAACCATGCCTCTGCGGCATTGCCGCCGGCAGGTCGTCTCCGGCCTCCTCCAGCCGCGCGCCGAGATGGAGACGGCCGCTGCGCGTCTGCGCCGCGGAGTACCTCTATGCCACATAGGGCTACCCCTGCTACAGCTCCGTCCCCAAAGGGCGTGGGCAGAAGCAGTACTCTCCCCGCCTACTTCTAAGAAGCCTTATATATCTACGGCGAAGGCGAAATTAGTGAAGCTAGACGCCAAGGCTCTAGACGCAAAGGGGAGCGGCTCCCCCTTCAAGTTCTATACCGCCTACTACGTCTCTCTCTACAGCCGGAGGAGGGCGAAGACGCTCAGAGAGCTTCTCGAAGGCGTGAGGACAGCCGATAAAAACACGTTGTTTCACCACCTCTTCCACGCCGTAAGGGCGAAGCATTTACTGCCGCCTAGGTACAACAACGACTTCGCCCGGTGGGTGGGGGAGGAGGTCGGGGACGAGGAGCTCGCCGCGGCGCTTTCCGACGTGTCGGGCGCCGAGCCCGCCACGGTGGAGGACATAAGGAAGGAGGTGGCGTCTATCCTCGAGCCCGCGGCCGACGAGAGGCAGGGCAGGTCCGAGTTCGTCTTCGTGGGCATGGAGCCGGTCGTGGTGGAGACCAAATACGTGGCCCACACCCTCGCCGAGTTTCTCGACCTAATCGAGGTGGTGCCCGGCGAATCCATAGTCTACCACTTCGTCACCAGGAGGGCGCTGTACGGCGCCGGGCGGAACGACTTCTCCACGTGGCTGGACAAAAACTTCGGCCTCACCGACGTGGCCGACGAGCTGTCGAGGATAGACCCCCTGGCCTTCAACAGCGAAGAGGCGCTGAGAGAGGCCATATTGACGGTGCTTAAGAGGGAGCTGTTATGATCGAGCGCTACGTCCAGTTCGTGGGGGAGGACGAGATAGACGCCATAGTTAAGCTGGCTGAGCGTCTCCAGGACCTCTCCATACTCCACGTCAACTCCACCGCGGCGGGGGGCGGCGTGGCTGAGATACTCCACCGCCTGGTCCCGCTCATGCGGGAGCTGGGCCTCAGGGTGGACTGGAAGGTGATCAGAGGCGACCAGGAGTTCTTCACGGTGACGAAGACCTTCCACAACGCCCTGCAAGGCGGCGCCGTGGAGGTGCCTAGACGATTCTACGAAATATACGAGAGGTGGCAGGAGATAAACGCCAATGAGCTAGACCTCGACTACGACGTGGTCTTCATCCACGACCCCCAGCCCGCCGGCCTTGTGAAGTACAGAAAAAGAGGTCTTTGGATCTGGCGCTGCCACATCGACGTCTCCACGCCGAATCCGGAGGTGTGGGGCTTCCTCCGGAGGTACGTGTCGCAGTACGGCGCCGCCATCTTCCACATACCGGAGTTCGCCCGAGACGACCTCGAAATACCGCAGTTGCTCATCCCGCCGTCCATAGACCCGCTGAGCCCCAAGAACGTGGAGTTGCCCCCACGGCGGTGGAGCGGGTGGTGCGGAAGTTCGACGTAGACCCAGAGCGGCCCATCCTTCTGCAGGTGTCGCGGTTCGACAGGTCTAAGGACCCCCTGGGCGTCGTGGAGGCGTACCGCCTCGCCAGACGCCGCGTGCCTGGCCTCCAGCTGGTGTACCTCGGTAGCCCCGCCCACGACGACCCGGAGGGCGAGGCCGTGTACAGAGAGGCCGTAGAGGCGGCGGGCGGCGACCCCGACATACACCTGCTTATGCTCCCGCCCGACAGCCACTACGAGGTGAACGCCTTCCAACGCGCCGCCACGGTCGTCATGCAGAAGTCCATCAAGGAGGGCTTCGGCCTCACGGTAAGCGAAGCCCTCTGGAAGAGGAAGCCGGTGATAGGCGGCAGGACGGGCGGCATAAAGATCCAGGTGATCCACGGAGTCACCGGCTTCCTCGCGACCTCGCCGAGGACTGCGGCGCATTACGCGGTCTTCCTCCTCCGCGAGAAAAAAACCAGAGAAGAGATGGGGGCAGCCGGACGGGAGCACGTACGGCGAAATTTCATCACACCGCATCAGCTCAGGCGATACCTCATGGCGGTGGCCTACCTCGCCAAGAGACATAAGATCTGAGCTCAATCTTTATTAAACGCGATGAGCAGAGAGACATGGCAGACATCGCCCTCTTCACGGACCTCGACGGGACGCTTATTCCGCCGGAGTTCGTCAGGTCCCG
Source organism: Pyrobaculum sp. (assembly GCA_009903905.1). The sequence goes on from WYEI01000215.1 coordinate 2,418, forward strand.
ACCGGAGTTGCCGCCGCAACTTGACCAAGCCTTGAGGAGGCTTGCAGAGCTTATCCCTGTGGCCGTGGTGACGACGAAGGACTGCTACTTCGCCGCACGGGCCGTGCCCTACGCCGCGGCGTATGCGTGTATCAACGGGATCGAGGTGAGGGCTGGGAAATACGTGGCCGTGGCCCGCGACGTCAAATTCGACGCCGTAGAGGAGGCATACAAAGCGGCGCTGAGCCTAGACGCCTACGTGGAGGCCAAGAGGATCTGGAGCGGGAGGATGGCGGGGTACACAGTGGATTGGCGGGATAGGGAGATTCCGCCGCGAGGTCTCGACGAGGTTCTCCAGCTCGCCGGGCGGCTCGGCCTCAAGGTGCTGAGATACGCCGAGCATCCATTCGCAGATGTATACGGGGCCGAGGCGGACAAGGGAGATGCCGTGCGCCTCCTCAAGGCGCTTCTCGGCGTTGGGCATGTGGCCTACATGGGCGACAGCGAAAACGACCTCCCGGCGTGGCGGGAGGCCGACATCAAGATACTCGTACGCCACAGCTTGAACCGCGGCCTCCACGTCCCGGAGGCGATGCCGATGAGGTACGAAGATCTGCCCCACTACCTGGAGGAGATGATGAAGAACATAAGGTAGATCAATCCATAGTCTTGTCTATATAGGCGGCGTGGTTGAACACGGAGATGGACGCGTCGCGGCCAGGCTTCTGGTGTACTCCGGCGTACGCGGTCTTGACGCGGAACGTCTGGGAGGGCTTGGGGCTGAAGCCTATGGGCGAGATGGAGTTCGTGTCGGCCGACGGCACAGCGAAAAGGAGGGCGATCTCCGAGGCGGTGCTGGAGTTGGCTGGCTACGGCGAGAGGCGCACGCCCGTGGTGCTGGGCGAAAGCGAGGACCTACTCGGCGCGGTGACATTAGAGATATTCGGCCCAATCCTCGACCCTTCAGGAGGGAGCTACGGCCCATTAGGGCGTTGATGAAGGCCGTGGTTCTCCACGTCTAGAGAAGTTAAGCCGGTGCTTGCAACTGACCTCCTCCCCGAGGGCAGGTGTCCCGCGGGGAGGCGCCCTCGCCCCGCCTTCTAGGCCCCTCCGGCGGGGGTCATGGAGGCGGCCCGGGCCAGCATTGCGGGCCACTGGGGGCTGGCCTTCAATGACCTGAGCGAAGCCCACACGGCGCGTACGACAGGCCATGGGACAAGCGGATTCTTCCTCTTTGCGAGCTCTTTCGGCACGAGTCCTCTCTCCCTCTTCAGTCTCCTCTTTACGTCTTTCACCTCCCACCACACGCCCTTCACCCACCCCGTGGGGGTGGTTTTCCACAGCATGTTGAGGACGGCCGCCGCGTCTCTATCCGCCACAGCCCCAGACAGGTCATACCTACGGCCGGCCGCCTCCACTCCGTCCTCTGCTCTTCCTACGTGCCCCATCACGGCTCTGTAGGGGGTCGGCGGCCCAGGGTTGCCTCAACCGCTCCGGCAACAACGAGGCGCCGCGGAGCCTCATCGAACCGGCGGCTCTTAATCGGCACAAATCTTAATTTGGACCGCTGAAAACATGTGGAGGGTTGGATGGAGAAGGCCGAGAGGTACAGAAGCTATGCCAGACGTGGTTTTGAAGACGGCGCATACGATCTGGCCTGTTTCTTGGCGCAACAATCCGCCGAATTCCTCCTCAAGGCGCTATTGATAAGGGAGGTGGGCGCAAGGCCTCTCACCCATAGCCTCCATGAGATGCTCAAGAGGTTTGCCCAGCTGCGGGGCGAGGAGCCTCCGGAGGACGTGGCCAGGTGCGCCAAGTCGCTCGAGGAGCACTACGTACAGGCCAGATACCCAGACGCAAGGGTGGGGCCCTACGAGCGATGGGAGGCGGAGGAGTGCCTACGCTGTATGGAGACGCTGTGGAGATGGACAGGTGGATCGAGGTAGCCCGAAGGAGGCGGCTGGAGACGGCCAATGCCTTGGCCGAGTTCGTAATGGACAGATGCCGTAGGGGCGACGTGGCGTTGTTCGGGTCCAGAGCCCGCGGCGATTTCCACGACATGAGCGACTGGGATATCGCGGTGGTTGTGGAAGACGGCGAATACGCCGTGGCGAGCGAGGAGTTCGGCCAAGCGGTCTACATACCGGTCGCAAGGCTGGACCAGCTCCTGACCTTCAGCATGATAATACTCGACGTAGCTCACGACGGGCATCTCCTGTGCGGGAAAGGGGATCTCTGGCACGAGTTCGTGAAGAGGGTTCGGCGATACGTTATGGAGAAAAGGCTGGAAAAAACCGGAGCGGGTTGGTATCCATCGGTTTAACCGCCGGCTCAACGCGCCGGCTGCAACGCCGCGATGCGCAGATCGCAGCGCCTATCGGCGCCGCGGCGAGGAGGACCAAGCCTTTCCTCCAGCTGCCGGCCCTGCCGCCGGCGGGGCCAACACCTCGGCCAGAACCGCTCCGCCTTAGAGGGTAGGGGTCGGCGGGCCGTAGGCAGGGGCCCAGCCACCGCGTTAGGCGCCCTCATGTTTGGCTGTGCGCCTCAACGCGCGAGGAAGCAGAGCCGCCGCGGAACAGCAACACCGTATCTAAGGCCGCCCAACTCCTGGACCAGCCGAATCGCCCCGCGAACATGTTGCGGCTTTCCAAGGCCGCGAGACCACAAACGAGGTCCCTGCATGGGGCTTTCCAGCAAGTTAATAAAGAGGGGATCGAGGCTGGCTGTGGCGGAGTACGTCAAGGCGAAGCTACAGGAGGCGCGGGAGTCTTTAGAGGCGGCGGAGGCAGAGTTCAGAGAGGCAAAGTCGAAGGTCGAGGTTCGAGGCGCGGCGGAGAGGGCTTGGGGCGCCGCTGTGCAGGCCACAGACGCGCCTATCTACGCGCTGGAGGGGAGGAAGCCGCCTAGCCGCTTCGAGATGAGGAAAGCCCTGAGGGAGCCCGAGGAGGAGGTTGAGGCGGTCGGGCGGCTTGGGCCTGGGGATCGCCACATGGCGAGATGCAAGCCGCCTCGCGGGACCTTTTACGAAGGCGTGGTGGACCGCGAGGAGGTGAGGCCGGAGCTGGAGAAGGCGAGGAGGTGCGTGGAAGACGTCGAGGGGGCTTCTCGGCCATGAGCTTTCTGCTTGAGAACTCGCGGTCCTTCTTGAGGGCGGCGAAGAGGGACTTGGAGGAGGGCGAATACAACTTGGCCGTGTTCCACGCGGAGCAGGCCTTGCAGCTCTGCGCAAGGTACGAGCTGTACCTCAAATACGGCGACTACCCCAAGACGCATAGGCTGAAGGAGCTGCTGGGCGCGTTGGGGCAGAGCTACGACCCACTCGTCGCCGATCTGCTGGAGGAGGCCTACATAGGGTCCAGGTACCTCCCCGTGAGATACTCCGGGGAGACCGCGCGCAGAGCCGTCGACGAGGCCGAACGCCTCATGAGGGAGATGGGATGTCTTTCCTAGA